>RFHL01000689.1 GCA_003696875.1 Bacteroidota bacterium
CTTCAAGGGCAACGGCTGTGGCAGCAACAGGTCCGACCCGAGCATGAGACCTATTATCTGGACCTTCGTCATCTGCCGACAGGTACCTATTTGATTACGGCTGCCCAGGGGGACCGAATATTTGCCGCAAAATGGGTACTTTCCCCCTGAGTATCCCTTCACATATGCGCTTCTCCGTTTCATACCCCCTGAGTCGTCTCGCCCTTGTGGTTTCAGCTGGTATCCTTCTGCTCGCCGCAACTAATATCCGGTGGCATGGTGAGCACTGGAAACTCATCATTCGTTCCGATGGAAAGGGATACTATGCCTATCTGCCTGCTGTACTCATCCACCATGATGTGAACTTTGGTTTTTTTGACCAATTGGAAGCGGATACCTACTATCATAGCCACACCTTTCAGGATTACCGCTACCAGCACGAAGGGCATACCGTCAATCAATATTTCATGGGGGTAGCCGTCTTGCAGACCCCTTTTTTTCTGATGGGCCACCTCCTCACCCGCTTGAGTGGGGGCTCTGCGGATGGTTACTCGCGACTATACTACTACGCATTTCATCTAGGGGCCATCTTTTTCACTTTGCTTGGTGCCTGGTACACGGTGCAGATACTTCGAGACCAAGGCATCACCGATGCACATACCTCCCTTGTTCTGCTCGCCTTTATTTTCGGAACCAACGTTTTCTACTATGTGGTCTGCGAGCCCGGGATGTCACACATCTACTCTTGGGCGACCATTGCGGGCTTTGCCCGGGCAAGTTCTCGCTACTTGAGCCAAAAGGGGCCCCGCTGGCTTATTCAAGCCGGGCTTTGGCTCGGGCTAAGTATTCTCCTCCGACCAGTAAATGGGTTGGTGGTTCTAAGCCTGCCATTCTTGGCCGGAACTCTCCCGGCCCTCAAGAAGGCCTGGCGGGGGCTGAGGGAAGACCGCGTCTCCTTTGGGGTGGCTATTCTGGCGGCAGCGGCTATTCCCAGCCTACAGTTCCTGATGTACTATCTCCAAACCGGGACACCTTGGGTGTATGCCTACGGTTCAGCGGGTTTTAACTGGGGAGACCCACACTTTTTCGATATACTATTCAGCTACCGAAAGGGGCTTTTCATCTATACTCCCCTCTGTCTGCTTTCCCTTGTTGGTCTCTGGGTTTGGCAGCAGAAATCCCGCTTTGCAGCGCTCAGCTGGCTGGGGTTCATGGGGGTAGTAGTATATGTGCTTTCGGCCTGGGCCTTCTGGGACTATGGGGGAAGTTTTTCATCCCGACCATTTATCGATTACTATGTATTTTTTGCGATGGCATTGGCAGCTGCTTTGGCAGGACTAAAGCAAGGATGGCCCCGCATCAGCTACCTCACGGGCATAGTCCTCCTTACTCTGATATGCCAAATCCAGACCTATCAATATCGCTACCTTCACATTGATGTAAATGGCATGACCCGGGAAAAATACTGGGATGCCTTCCTCCGGATTGACCGCATTCTTTGGCCCTGACGATGTCCCAAAGCCTGCTCCAACGCTATGCCTACCTCTGGCTCAGCCTGCTGACCCTCGGCGGGCTGTGGCTGCTGTTCGGGCCGTTGTTGTGGCAGCCGGGGCAATTTCTCTTCAGCCATGCCGGGGATGGCCTCACCCCCTACTATGCCACGCCTTTCTTTGCCCAGCATGATGGCGGCAACTGGCAGACCCAGTTTCATTACCCCTGGGGCAATCACCTGGTCTATGTAGCCAATCCGCTGCAAGCCAGCCTTTTTCGCCTGCTGCAGCCGCTGCTCGACCTCACCCCCTACACCGTTGCCCTGCTCAATCTGACGGTGATCCTCAGCTTTTTTCCAACGGCCTGGCTCCTCTACGCCCTGCTACGCCGCTGCCTGATGCCCCCCGCCTACAGCATCCTGCTGGCGCTGGTGATCACCTTCCTTTCGCCCCAAATCCAGCGCATCACCGGGCACTATTCCCTGGCCTATCCGCTTTTTGTGCCGCTACTGTGGTATCTGCTTCCCTCGACTGCGGGCGCCCTGCTGCGGGGCAAGCACCTGGCGCTCTATGTGCTGGCGACCGGCTTTTTCGCCTTCATGCACCCCTATTACTTCCTGTTAGGGGCCGGTTTTCTCTACGCCTGGCTGCTGGTGCGCCTCCTGCAAGCCCGCCCGCAGACGCCGCGGGCATGGCTCAGCGGGTACCTGCTCCCCGCCCTCGCCATTCTGCTTCCCGGCCTGCTGCTCAAGGCTTGGGAAGCGGCCACCCGGCAGGGCCCGAGTGACTTCATTGCCTACCCCTACGGCTTCCTCGACTACATCGCGGGCTTCGAGACCATCTTTCTGCCCCAGTATCCGCCTTTCTCTGACCTGTGGCGGAGTTTTATTCCGGTGCGTAAAATCGGGCTGGAGGGCTACGCCTACGTAGGCCTGGTGGGCCTGATTCTGCTGGGCGTATGGCTGTGGCGTATCGGTCATCACCTGAGTCGGGGCAAAAGCCGACGGGTGCTACGGCCGGTGCTCCCCGCACCCCTGCGTACCAGCATCTGGGCGGCGGTACTCCTGCTGATCCCGGCCATGGCCTACCCCTTCCAGTGGGTGCCCGAGTGGCTGGACTACCTGGGCTGGGTGCGACAGTTCCGGGCCGTGGGCCGGCTCGCCTGGGTGTTTTATTACGTCTATATGGTGCTGGGGGCCTGGTTTCTCTATGCCCTCTACCGCCGCCTGCGGCGGCAAGGGCTGGGCCTGCTGGGCCGTACCCTGATCGGGCTCAGTGTGTTTTCCTGGATGCTCTCCGCCACGGCGCTCATCCGGGCACAGCGGGCCGAGTTTCTCCACAATCCTGTGAGCGCCTTTCCCGAGCGGGCGGTGGATTTCCCGGAGATTCTGGAAAAATCCGGCCATCAACCGGCGGATTTCCAGGCGCTACTGGCCCTGCCCTACTTCCATTTCGGCTCAGAAAAGCTTTTTCTCCACGACTGGATGAGCACCCGCCACGCCCTGGCCGCCTCGTTGGATACCGGTCTGCCACTCTGCAACAACCTCTCGGCGCGGGCGCCGCTGTCGGCCTCGCTGGCCTCCATTCAGCTGGTGAGCCACCCCCTCATTCCCAAAGTCCTGGCCGATACCCTGAGCGACCGGCGGCCGCTTTTGCTGCTGGTCAGTGGCCCGCTGTCGCGTCCCGGCGAGCAAGCGCTGCTCGCCCGGGCCGAGCCGCTGGGGGAGGCCGGCGAGGCGAAGCTCTACCGGCTGCCGCTATCGGCCTTTGCCGAGGCCCGGGAGGCCTGGCGGGTCCGGCAGGCCGGCAAACAGGCCGGGCTCAAGCCCGGTCCGGACGGGCTCCGGCTCACGCATCGCAGTGAGGCGGTGCATTATGATCCCCTGGGCGGCGAAGCCGGCCGGTGGGATGCGATCGGGCAAGGCCGGGAGATTCCCCGGCGACAGCGCGACACCCTCTTTGATGGCCGGCTGGCCGTCAGTTGGCAGCAGGTACCCATGGAGGCCTCCTTCTGGATACAGGCCGACACCCGGACCAATTATCTTCCCATCCTGGTGCTGGCCCTGTACGATGGCGAAACCGAAGTGGCCCGCCTGCGGCAGCCCTTGCGGGAAAGCTGGGATGTACACGAAGGTTGGGTCCGGGCGCAACTGCCCTTTGTGCTGCCCGAGCGACGGCTGCGGGTGGTAATGTTTGTCGAAGGAAAACCCAATCGGGTGGCTCATCTGTTGATCCGCCCGCGGGCGGTCGATGCATTCCTGGAAGGGGAAGAAGGGTCTTTGTGGTGGAACAATTATCCCCTTTGAAGCCGTCAACAGCAAGCGCAAACGCGACCCGCATTTACTTTTTTCACTTGGTTTTCGTTGTTTGAATGGGAAAAGCCCGCCGGAGCGGTCATCTGCTCCGGATCAAATCGCTACCTGATGCAAAAACCTACCCCTGTCTGGGCTCTGGCCCTATGGCTCGCCCTGGTGACCCTCTGGCCGGCCTGCCGGCTCAATCCGGTCGAGGACCTGAGCTGGGACACCGACCTGCTGGTGCCCATTGCCTTTACGGAACTGGGCGTCATGGACGCCGTGCCGGACAGCCTGCTCACCGTCGAAGACGACCAACTGCTGGCCCTGGTCTACCGAGACACCCTGGCCAGCGCCAGCCTGGCCGAGTTTGTCGAATTTCCCGATACCAGTCTTGATCTCAGCATCAAGCTCGATACCCTCTCGCTGGACTCCGATACCATCTCCCAGCGCCTGACGCTGGCCGACCTGGCCCGACAGCTTTCCGCCAATGGCGACGCCACCGGCGACCTCATCCTTGCCAACCACGGCAACACCCTCCCCTTCGTCCCTGAGACCCCGGGCCTGAACTCTGGTATTATCCCGGTAGACGCCAGTGAATTTTTTGAATATGCGGAGCTCGACTCCGGCGAGCTGGTCCTGACCATTGACAATCAGTTTCCCCTCAATCTGCTCAACGTCATTTTCCGCATCGAAAATGCCAATCTACCTGGCCCGCCCATCGTACTGGATACCTTTCAGGTGATCGGACAGTTCAGCAGCGTAACCCGCACCTACGATCTGGCCGGCACCCAGATCGGCAGCGAACTGGAAGCCGAACTGGTCAATCTGGACATTGGCGCGGGGCTCTTTGTTCCCATCGACACCACAGACTACATCGAGCTGAGCCTGATCGCCCAAAACCTTCAGGCCCAAACAGCCACGGCCATTTTCCCCGCCCAGACCATCCTGGATACGGTACGGGAGACCCGCTACCTGTTCGGGGGCGAATTTGCCGATGTACAGCTCACCAAACTCAAGGTCAAGGCCGGTCGCATCCGGGCCGAGACCATCAGCACCGTCGAGGACAGCGTGCGCTTCCGCTACAGCCTGCCCAGTGCGGTCAACAGCCTGGGCGAGGTACCCACGGTCGACATCAAGCTGGACCCGGCCCCTCCGGGCGGCATGGCCACCCAGCTGGAAGAAGCCACCCTGGAGGGCTTTACCATTGACCTCAGTCAGGGCGGCCTTTCCTTCAATACCCTGGAAGAACAAATCCGGGTGGATTTGCTCTACTCCGGGCAATTGGTCACGCTGGACCAGACCGACAGCGTGCTGGTATCCTTTGGCCTGGTAGACATTGAGCCGGTCTATGTAGAGGGCTATATTGGTCAAAACACCTTCACGTTTACCGGCAGCGAAGCCCTGGGCTTTTTTGAGGAACTGGAGTATGAACGCCTTCGCCTCTCCGCCGCCCGGGCGGCGGTCAGCTTCAGCAGCTCCATCGGCGTAGATGCCGCCGTAGAAGTGCGCGCCTTTGATGCCGTCGGGCAAAGGGGCGAGCGCGTCCGGCTCACCGGCACCCCGCTGGTAGCGGGCCCCTTCCTGGTCCAGGGGCCGGTGCTGCCCGACACCTTTGGCTCCGTGGTGAGTCCCCTGGAGCTCAACCCCGACAACAGCAACATCCTACCCTTCATCAACGTCCTGCCGGCCGCCATCGACTACGACCTCCGGGTCGAAACCAACGTCAATGGCCAGGCTGGCCAATACACCAACTTTGCCACCGACCAAAGCCAGATTACGGCCTTTCTGGATTTCCGGCTGCCGCTGGAGGGCATTGTAGAAGGCTTTAGCCTGACTGATACCGTAGCCGTCGATTTTGGCGAAGCAGCCCGGCCCGAGGCCGTCTCCCGGGCGCGACTGCGCCTGTTGCTGGAAAACCCCTTTCCTGTACAGGTCACGGTCGAGGCCGGTTTGTACGATCAGGCAGGCACCCTGCTGCAAAGCCTGGACAACGGAACGGTCATCCCTGCGGGCATTCCCAATGCCAGTGGGTATGTAGACGTACCGGCGCAGGAGGTCATTGAGCTGGACCTGAGTGGGGAGCAGTTGGACCGCGTGCTGGCCGAGGCTGTCAGTGCCCGCTTCCGTTTCGTGCTCGATACCCGCCCCAAGGGCGAGCCGGCAGGCTTTTATGCCGATTACAAAATCAAAGCTCGCCTCAGCGGGCAATTCACCTATACCCTGGAACCCTGATGCGCACATCCTTTCCCTCGCTGAGGCCCTATCTCCTGTGGCTGGCCCTGCTCAGCACCTCTCCCCTACTGCAGGGGCAGGCTGACGCTCAGCTACCTTTTCTCCCCGATCAGCTGGCGGCCCAATGGCAACAACCCGCCTATCTGGCGGGACTTGCTTCCCATTCCATTCAACTGGGCGCTTACGGCGGCTATGGGGCCGGTAGCCGGCATCTTTCGCTGAGCCGGATCTACGGTAGCTCGGGCTACCTGGATACCGAAACCAAAGAAGCCATTCTGAGCGAACTACAGCCTGACAACCTTTTTCGCATAGACGCCCGCGCTGGCGGCATGGTCGCCCTGCGCGGGGCAGGGCTGCCCCTGAGCGTATCCTATCGGCGCGCCTCGGTCAATACGCTGCGCTTTGCGCAGCCACATACCCTGGGCCTGGTCCTCTTTGGCAATGCCCGCTATGCCGGAGAAAACCTGAGCGATGAAGACGTCGCCCTGTTTCGGATGACCTATGACGAAATTGGCCTGGGAACCGCCTTTGGCGGAGAGACCTGGCAGGTGGGATTCCGTTTGAAAGGCCTGCTCAGTACGCAGGCCGAACAGCTGGACCTGAGCTATTCCCTCTTCACCGAAGCGGAAGGCGCCTATCTGGACCTGGGACTCACTTACGACTACGTGCGGCAGACCCGCCGTGGCGGCGGCTTTGGCCTGGATCTGGGGGCCACGTATCAGCTCGGACCGCAGTGGACGCTGCAGCTGGCGGCGCTCGACCTGGGCGCGCTTCGGATTAGCGGCGACCGTTTTCAGCTGGAAGAAAGCCTCAGCTACGAAGGCGTGGCCCTCACCGATGTGCTGGCCGGCGATTGGCAAAATCCGGGCAACCTCTTTGCGGTGGACTCCCTCCAAGACCTCGTTCTGGCCTCGGCCGAGGCGGACGGGCGCTGGCTCGCCCTGCCCGGACAGGTGCAGCTGGGCGCCGCCTTTGCGGCGACGGAGCGGGACCGGGTCCTGGCCCAGGTTGCCTGGGGCTTGCAACCTACCAGCGATGCCCGACCAGCTCCCCGGGTCAGTCTCGGGTACCAGCGGCAGACGTGGGACCTACTTAGCCTGGGCGTACATGCCTATGGGGGCGGCATCGACGACTGGGGCTGGGGCGCCAGCCTGGCAGGCACCTTCCAGACAGCCGCGACGGTCCGCACCTCGGCCTTTGTATCCTACCAGATGGGACGTAGCCTGGGGATCGTACAAGCCGATCAGCTGCGCAGCCTGTACCTCAGCGCGGGGTTGAATTTTGCGCTGACTCAGGCAGAAAAATAAGCCTCCAGCCCGGTGAAAGGCGGCCTCAGGGCGCAGGTGTTGGTGCCAAAAGCCCGGGTCTGATAGCCGTGGCCATGCAAGTGTTTCAGGCAGGCCTGCGCATCCTCGGGAGAGAGGTGGCAGTGCTCGTAGACAATCATGCCGGGCTGGGTATGTCCCAGATCAAAAAGCTTGATCACTTCGAAATCATAGCCCTCGGTATCGATCTGGAGCAGATCGATACGGTCCAGTTCATAGCGTTGCCGCAGGCTGGCGGCGCTGATGACCGGCACCTCCTCGACCGCGATGCGGTCGGCGGGGGCAGCAGGTAAGGTCACGCCTTCCTTCTCGGCCTGCTCCCGGACGTAGTCCGAAACGGCGGCGGCTTCGATCCGGGCCCGGTCAAAAGTGGCCAGGCCGGTGGCCCAGCGCGCCTGGCTGAAGCTGAGCTTATAGAGGGGGCGGTGCCCATCTTCTGGTCCCAGCGCGGCACAAACGAGCTGTATGCCGGGATCGCGCCGGTACAGTCGGGTCAGATAGCGATCAAACACCTCCCGCTGCGGCTCCAGCAGGACGCCCCGCCAGCCATCAATCTTGATGCGCTTGTGTACCGGGTCGTTGTTAAAGCCGTCGTTGGCGCCAATCTGAACCAAGGTGAAAAGCCGCCCCTGTCGGCGGGAATACTGCGCCACCAAATGGGCGAGCGTCCCGGGCTTGGGGGTTAGGATGTGGGCATACAGCCCGAGAAAAAGGGGATTGTTGCGGGAGCTGAGCCAGAAGCGAAAGCGGTTGTACGCCGTGCGGAAGAGAGCCATGGCGCGAAGATACGACAAAGCGCGCAGTTGGCGGGGCGGACATGGCCAAAAGCCCTCCTGATAACCGCCCTTGCGTGAAAATCGCTATATTAACGTGAGTTTTGGATAAAAATCGCTTTGAATGGCTCCAATCGATGATTGTCATGCTGAGCGAAGCGAAGCATCTCAGGTGTCCTATTAGATCCTTCGCTGGCGCCCTTCGGGCTGGCTCAGGATGACATTCAAACGATTGATAAACAGTTGATTAGAGAATAGTCTTTCTCCGCTTATCCAAAACTCACGGTATATTATCCCAGACCGATTGCGGATCGGCATATTTCACCACCAGAATGCTTCCGATATGATCTTTGGAGAACGCGAATTACGCCGCGGCGACGCGGGCAAAGATGTCACCGAGCTACAGCTGCGGCTCGCCGGTTTTATGGGTACGGTTTGGGATGGCGACTTTGGCCCGCTGACCGAGCAGCAGGTCACCTCCTTTCAGCGGGATGTGATGGAGCTGACAGATCCCAGCGGTGTGGTGGACCAGGCCACCTATGCGGCCATGGATGCCTTTGCGGCACGTTTCCCGATTCCCTTCGACGGGAACCTGGGCTGCACGGTCTGCCCGCATGGCGGGGGGGGAAACTGCCCGGGCGAGCGCTTCGGGCAGGGACGCTTTGCGGGGGTTTTTCATAACCCAGACCACGGAGAGCGCAGCCATCAGCATGAGTATCCGGGTATGCACAAGGCCGTGCTACACACCTTCCGGGCCTTTGCCTTCTATGCCGAAAAAGCCGGCCTGCCGGCGCCGGTCATCACTTCGGGCTACCGCTGCCATATCAACAACATCCTGAAGGGCCGACGCTCGACCAACCATATGGGCAAGGCCCTGGACTTTTCCTTCTCGACGGCAGGCACAAACCGAGATCTACGGGATCTGTGCCAGGAAGCCCGACAGTTGCTGATGGACAAAAGTTTTTGTCAGGTGCGCTGGGACAACCCCAACCAGAAAGCCCTGGAGCCGGGGGTGCAGGAGCGCCCCGGCGAGTTTACGGCACCGACCTGGGTACATCTGGATGTGCGGGAGTATGACCGGGATCGCTACCTGGCTGATACGTTTTTTGTGCGGACGCCAGAAGCGCTGGACAAAAAGGACCTCTGATCCCCGGAGCAATGACTGGGCAACATGCGGAATCCGGCGGGAAAGTCCGGAGCGCAGGCCAGACTTTGAGAAGGGAGAAGCGCGATCCCGCAAGCGGGACTTCGCTCTCCTCAGGAGAGTCTTTGCCTCTTTCAGCCCCCGGAAGCGGCCTGCCCCAGTTCCCAGATGAGGTCACGTACGAGCGTGGGCTGGGTCCAGATCATGAAGTGGTTTTCGTCGGGCTGCCGCACGACCTTGAGGACCTTGTCGCCGAGTTTGGCCTCGGCGAAGTCAGCGTTGCCGGGCTTGACGAGGACATCCTTCCCCCCCTGAAAAATGATGGTGCGGGCCTTAATACGGTCCCAGTCGTCCTGCATGTCGAGGAGGCCCTGGCGGAGGGGGATCATCTCCTCGTTGGAGGCGCGCATATCGGCGGGCAGGAGCCAGCTGAGCGCGGGGGACTGCAGGGGGCGCTGGAACCAGAAGCGCTCCTCCAGCTCCGGATCAAAGATCCCGGCGAGCAGGAGCAGGCCCTGCACCCGGGCCCCGGCCTCCATGGCGAGGCGGGCCGCGACGGAGCCACCGTAGGAGTGGCCCACAACCACAAGCGGTACAGAGTCGGGGATGGTGGCGAGGATCGGCATGAGGCCATGCGCCTGTCCGGCCAGGTCGGTGGGATAGCCTTCGGCGAAGGAGCCCCCGTAACCGGCGCGATCAACGGCGATCAAGCGACAATGCCGGGTGAGCAGGCTATCCTGAAAATAGCTGATCCAGGCGTCCCAGGAGCCCGGAGAGCCATGAATGAGCAGGACCGTGGGCAGGGTATCGGCCCCGAGACTGACGTAGCGCATGGGGCGCCCCTCGACGGTATAGATATGCGATTGCGGCGGCGGGTCCGGCGCAAAATAGGCCGCAACTTCGGCATCGGTTCGCATCATGTTCATCCCAAAGCGGAAGACCAGCCAAAGGATGAGAAGAATCGCCAGGAGGCTCAGTCCGGTGATTTTGAGGAATCGGCGCATGGAACGTGAATATCGCTCAAGCTACGCAGATTCGCGGGGGCACACAAGGCCCCTGTCCACGGAGGCTAAAACATGATCCCCCAGCGAAAGCTGAAGCGCTGAAAGGTGTGGCGCTCTTCGATCTGGACATTGCCCCAGGACTGGTAGGCTTCGCGGCTGGTCTGGTAGAGGTAGCCGGCAGAGAGGGTCCAGCCGAGGCTGGAGCGGGTGCGAATCTTGATGCCGAGGCCCCCACCGGCGACGGGGCCGCCCCAGGCCTGCCCTTGTACCTCATTGCCGATCTCGTCGAAGCCCCACGGCCGGTAGAGGGGAAGGGCATAGCCGCCCTCCAGATAGGTGAAGGGGCTCACCCGACCCGCTGACCAATCCGAGCGCAGCTCGGCGGTGAGGGGCAGCAGGAAGCCACTCAGCGCCTGGTAGGAGCTAAGGCCGGCGACGCCCAGAAGGGCGATACGCGGGTCCAGGCGGTAGCCCGCACCCGCCCGGAGCTGGAAACCAAATTCGGTGGTGCTACCCCAGGCGTTGCTGTTGGTCCCGGCGGGGGCGCCCATCTCGACCAGGCCGATGAGGCCGCGGTCGGCTTCCCCGGTGAAGCCGGGGAGGTGGCGGGCATCTTCCTGAATGATCTCCCGGATAGCGCTGCGGTCAAACACAAACTGGTTGTGTCCCTCGGTCAGGATTGTAACCTGATCGACGCTGTCGGGGGAGGTAATGGTTCCCCGGATGATCCAGCCATTGTCAAGATACAGGACGTCCTGAAGATGGCGATGCTGAGCGTGAAGGGTCGGAATCAGAATCAGGGTCAGGAGCTCCAGCAGGAAAAGCGCACGGTAGCGAAGCATAGAGGAGGGAGGTTTCGAGTCTTGTGAATACACCTATATATGACTGACGCACGGGGAAAGCAAATCGCTGGAGGAAAAAGGAAAAAGCCAGCCGCATGTTGCGGCTGGCCAGTCAATCTGAATGTATCTCGATTCCGGGGGGGCGATCAGTCTTCCGACTCTTCGCTTTGCCCGTCTTCTTCACGCTGACGATCAGCCTCCTTGCGGACGCGGTCGTCCTCGCGACGCTTCTTGCGCTCCTCCAGCCCTTCGGCGATGGCGTCAGAGATGGTGCGCATGATCAGCTGCACCGACTTGGAGGCATCGTCATTGGCGGGGATGGGGAAGTCCACCAGGTTGGGATCGCTGTTGGTATCCACAATGGCGATGGTGGGGATGTTGAGCTTGCGGGCCTCAGCCACAGCGATATGCTCTTTGTAGATATCGACGATGAAGAGGGCGGAGGGCAGGCGGTTGAGTTCGGCGATCCCACCGAGAACTTTCTCCAGCTTGGCTTCCTCACGGGTAAACATCAGGCGCTCCTTCTTGTTGATGCGCTCAAAGGTCCCGTCGGTCTTCATCTTGTCGATGTTCTTCATCCGCTTGATGCTCTTACGCACCGTGGTGAAGTTGGTGAGCATGCCGCCCAGCCAACGTTCGGTGACATAAGGCATATTGACGCGCTTGGCTTCCATCTCCACGATTTCCTTGGCCTGCTTTTTGGTGGCAACAAAGAGGATCTTGCGACCGGAGATGGCCAGCTGCTTGGCAACGCGGGCGGCCTCGTCCAGCATGCGCTGGGTCTTGTTCAGGTCGATGATATGAATCCCGTTGCGCTCCATAAAGATGTAGGGCGCCATGTGGGGATTCCACTTCTTGCGGAGGTGCCCAAAATGCACCCCGGCTTCCAAAAGGTCTTGATAGGTAGGTTGCTCCATGTCCTTGATTCCGCTCGATTAACGCTTGGAGAATTGGGTGCTCTTTCTGGCTTTCTTCTTTCCGTACTTTTTCCGCTCGACCTTACGGGCATCGCGGGTCATAAAGCCGGCCTTCTTGAGAGGGCTGCGGTGCTCTTCGTTGATATCGACGAGGGCACGGGCGACACCAAGACGGACGGCTTCGGCCTGACCGGCAACACCGCCGCCGCTGACGATCACACGGACGTCAAATTGGCCGGGATTGAGTTCCAGGACGGAAAAAGGCTCCAAGGCACGGTCCTGCAGAATCTTGGTGGGGAAATACACCGGAAGCTCACGGTCGTTGACTTCAAATTTGCCAGTGCCGGCTTCATTGAAGTAGACCCGGGCGATGGCCCGCTTTCTCCGGCCTACGGTAACTTGCTGACTCATTCTACTGTAGAGATTTTCGGAAATCGATCAGATTGACGGAAGAAATATCAGAGTTCGATGGTTTGGGGCTCCTGCGCACCATGGGGGTGCTCGGCGCCGGCATAGACACGCATGTTCCGGAAGAGCTCCCGGCCCAGGCGATTTTTGGGCAGCATGCCGCGAACGGCATTTTCGATCACGCGCTCAGGATGCTTAGTCAGCATATCGCGGACCGCTACACTCCGCTGCCCACCGGGATAACCGGTATGCCGGAGGTACTCCTTGGCGTTGATTTTGTTCCCGGTGAGACGCACCTTTTCGGCGTTGATGACAATGACATTGTCACCACAGTCCACGTGGGGGGTGAAGTTGGGTTTATGCTTCCCTCGGAGGAGGCTGGCAATCTTGCTGGCGACACGGCCGAGCACTTCGCCTTCTGCGTCGACCAGCACCCACTGCTTGTCAACGGTCTCTTTATTGGCCGAAACGGTTTTATAGCTTCGCGAATCCATCTGCTTTTACTTGGGTCCTAAAACGGCTGTGCAAGTACGGATTTTTTGGGACAACATCCAAGCTTGACCAACAATTTTCAAAAGTCGAGCCGGAGACCCGCCAACGATCCCATTTAGACAACCAGAGCAGCCCCTCGAGCAGGAAAATCGATTGAATCAGGCTGGACACGACCGCTCCTTATACCTTATATTATAGACTACATCAAACACTCCGTATTTTCCGGGCATGAATCATCCCTTGCAACGGCTCAAAGCGCGGCTGGAAGCCGCCGCTGATCCATCCCAGGCCGACGCCATGGCGGCCTATCTGAAAAATCAGTTTCCCTTTTTGGGCCTGAAGGCCCCCCTGCGCCGGGACCTGGCCAAAGAATTTGTCCAGACGGTGATCCCTCGGGGACAAGCGTTGGACCACGGACTCATACGGGCGCTCTGGGCCGAGCCGGAACGGGAATACCAATACATAGCGCTGGATCTGATGGCGCGGCATGTGCGGCGCGCCACGCGCGCCGACCTGGATCTGTACGTTTCACTGGTTTCAAAAAAATCGTGGTGGGACACGGTGGACTTGCTGGCCAGCCAGCTATGCGGGACTGCGCTGCTGCGGCTGCCCGAAGCCCGGGCCACCGAGCCCGGGAGCTGGCTGGCTGCTGAGGACATGTGGCTACAGCGCACCGCCCTGCTCTATCAGCTTAAGTATCGGGGGCAAACAGATTGGCCGAGGTTACAAGCCTTTATCCTGCATCTGGCCGACAGCCGGGCGTTTTTTCTCACCAAGGCCATGGGATGGGCTTTGCGAACCTATGCCCGTACCGATGCGGAGGCAGTCAAGGACTTTGTAGCCTCCCACCGCCTACCACCACTTACCCAGCGGGAGGCCCTCAAGCATCTAGGCTGAGGGGCTGACTTCCCTCCCAGGTGCATGTAACCTTTTTCCCTGCTTTCAGGTTTAAGGCAGCAGTAGTAGTAGTTAGTTCAAGCCACGTGTACCGGGACCTCCTTCTGAGGTCCCGGTTTCTGTTTGCAAGGTCCGACCGGATTAGCGTCGTTCCAGCCCGAGACCGAGCGAGAAGCCGACCTGATGCACGAGCCGGCCC
>RFHL01000690.1 GCA_003696875.1 Bacteroidota bacterium
AAAGCCGGGTAGACACAAATCCGGACCTGCGGTACTACCTGTCGGGCTCTCAGCACTTCCTGATGTCGGAGAAAATCTCTCAGTCCCTGGCGGGCCGGACCTCGGTGCTGCATTTGCTGCCCTTTTCGCTGGCGGAACTGGCAACCGGGGGCTTTGCCTTTGATCGCTTCGAGGACGCCTTGTTTCGCGGGCAATACCCCCGCATCTATGACCGGGACATTGCCCCGGGTGATTTCTACCCCGCCTATGTGCAGACCTATATTGAGCGGGATGTGCGACAGATGAAGAACATCGCCGATTTCGACGCTTTTTACCGGTTCTTGCGGTTGTGTGCGGGCCGTATCGGCCAGCCGCTGAATGTGAGTTCCCTGGCTCAGGATGCCTCTATCAGCTCCCAAACGGCCAAAGCCTGGCTCTCGGTCTTGCAGGCGAGCTTCCTGGTGTTTTACCTGCGGCCGCATTTCCGCAACTTCAGCCGGCGGCTGGTCAAGTCGCCCAAGCTGTACTTCTACGACACGGGCTTGCTCTGCTACCTGCTGGGCATCGAGTCGGCTGACCAGCTCTTCACCCACTACCTGAGGGGCAATCTGTTTGAGAACTTTGTCCTGGCCAATCTGCTCAAATACCGGCTCCATCGGGGCCAACCCAGCAACCTCCACTTCTGGCTGGATAAAAATAGCCGGGAGATTGACTGCCTGATCGAAAAAGGGGAAAACCTGCGCCCAGTAGAGGTGGAGGGGGGCCAAACGGCCAAGCAGGCGTATTTTAAAAACATCAAGGCGTGGCATGCGCTATCGGGCCTACAAGAAAAAGGATACGTGATCTACGGAGGCGACCAAAGCCTGGAGATGCCAGATGGCCGGCTGCTTTCCTGGCGCGATATGGACGCGGTGATGGCGTTTTGATACTGTGATGCGTTTTGCGTTTTGCGTGAGGCGTTCTTCATCTCGCAGGCGCGTATGCGCGCCGGTCTCGCTTCTGACTTCTCGCTTCTGACTTCACCCAAAACGCTGGTCAAAGGCTTCGCTGAGCTGCCTCAGTTCAGGGTCCAGGTTCTCGTGTGCAAATTCGATCAGCTCGGTGGGGATGTCGCGGTAAAAGGCGGCGGCGATCCCGCCGGCCATGCAGGCGAGGGTGTCGCTGTCGCCATCGATGGAGATGGCGAGGCGCAGGGCACTTTCGTAGTC
>RFHL01000691.1 GCA_003696875.1 Bacteroidota bacterium
CAAATGGCGCGCACACCCGAGGCGTTCTTGAAATGGACCGTTTTCTTGTATTCCGCATAGGGTGTATCCCGCATTTCGTGACATGAGACACAGAATTGGAGAGTGTTCGTATATTCCATGAACGTGTTGAAGCCGCCCCAGAATATAATGCCGGCGACCCCGCCAACGATGAAAATACCCCCCCACGCGTAACGGCTGGTCGGGCTCCAGAACCAGTTCCATAGCCGTCGGATCATTGCCGCACTCCTCTCAGCCCGCCACGCCGCTCTTCAGACGAGCGGTTGCGTTGGATGCCTTCACTGGTAAAAGCGAAAGGTCACGGCCGCACCGCCACCCGGGAACAGGCAGCGGTGCCGGCCAACGTGTTTACGTGATCACCGTTCTTTCGGGAGCGTCGCCAGGTGCGTCATGATGTCGACCGTGATCTGCGGATCGAGCGCCCGCAGCGCAGGCATCTGTTCGGCTGGCTGCCCGTTCTGGATCTTATGCATGACCTCCCAGGGATTGCCCATCTGCTTGCCCAGGGTCTTCTTCATGTCTTTCGGCAGAGTGCCGTCGACGCCGTGGCACTGGGCACACATGGTGTTGAAATAATCGGCACCCCTGGCAGCATCGCCACCCTTGGGGGATTTGGTGGCGCGGTCGATATATTTGTCCATATCGATCTGGCCCTTGCTTACAAACAGGGCAAGGTCCTGGAAGTCCTTGTCACCCATCTTGTCTGCAAGCTTGTGGGTATCATTCTTGAGAACCTTCACGATCGCCGCCGGGTCGGCCCCCGCCATGCCGTTGATACCCTTGATACCCGTCTTGTAGGAGCCCGAGGCATAGGCACCGGCGCTGCCCAGATAGTCCCAGCCATGACAGGATTTGCAGCGCCACGTGGTGGCCCCCTTCTTCTTGGTATTGGATGCTGGCCACGCGGGATGGGTCTCCTTCGGCTTGTCGGCTTTGATGACGGCGTACCACTTGTCGTAGAGCTTGCCGCCTCGCGCCAGCGCCCCCTGCTCTTTGGATTGGACGGGACTCAACGCGGCCGTACCCAGGGCGATCCCCGTGGAGACGGCAGCAAAGACCATTGCATGTACGATTGGATGGGCCATAGCAGCACCCTCCCTAATTTAGCCTGGTGCAAGTCTAGCGCGAACCAGCCCGCCAGACGTTGATATGAATCAAGCCGGTGATCCTGTCGAGCCAGAAAATCCATTATTTTTCCGGTTCAACCGGGGCCCGATCGGGTGGCTGCCTGTCGATACCGCGCGTCAGCAGCCGCCGCCGATCAGGAGCG
>RFHL01000692.1 GCA_003696875.1 Bacteroidota bacterium
CTTTTGACCTGTACGAAGTCTTTCGGGAGCGCAACCTCGACAGCGACTCCACCCGCCTCGCCGACTTTGACTACTCCGCCGACGCCGTCACCCGTCCCAGCCCACCCTATGAGGACCCCACCTTCGGCATGGGCAAGTACGGGTATCCGGCGGTGAGCATGACCCAGTATGCTGCGCTCAAGTTTTGCAAGTGGCTTTGGCAAAAAACGGGTCGCTTTTATCGCCTTCCCACCGAAGCCGAATGGGAGTATGCCTGCCGGGCCGGTAGCACCACCGCCTATTCCTTTGGGGACGACATGTACGAGCTGGACGACTACGCCTGGTACTACGAAAACAGCGACGAGGCCTACCATGAGGTAGGCACCAAGCTGCCCAATGCCTGGGGCATCTACGACATGCACGGCAATGTCTCCGAGTGGTGCCTGGACCAGTACGACGGCGGCTACTACGCCACCCTCGAAGGAGAGGTAAAGACTCCCTGGCGGCGCCCCACCAGCCTCCACCCCCGCAGCGTGCGGGGCGGCTCCTGGGATGACGATCCCGAAGCCTTGCGCAGCGCCAACCGCATCGAGTCCAGCCTCAACTGGAAGCGGCGAGACCCGCAGATTCCCAAGAGCTTCTGGTGGAATACCGATTCCCCCTTCGTAGGCCTGCGCCTCGTGAGTCCTATCCCCCAGCCCACCGAAGAAGAAATCCGCCAATTCTGGCGGATGACCCTCGACGAATAAGCTTCACCGGAAAAGCCCAGGCTAGGCTTTTCCGTCGACTCCCTTTCCAGGCTCAGCTTACTTTTCCCCTTTTCTGTTCATCCCAACCCGATTACTACTATGCACCAGCAAGACCAAGGCCGCGGCAGTGTGTCCCGGCGTGACTTTATGAAAACCTCAGCCCTCGCCGCTGGCGGGGTGGTCATGAGTGCCTCCCAACTCGCGGGCGCCCACCTCACCGGCGCCGGTGAGATTAAGATCGGCCTGATCGGCTGTGGCGGGCGCGGCACCGGCGCCGCCATGCAGGCCCTGAGCACCAAGCAAAATGTGAAGCTCGTCGCCATGGCCGACGCCTTCCGGGACCGTCTGGACCAGTCCCTGGCCAACATGAGCAACCCGGAGTACAGCGACTATACCGGCCCCGATGGCTCCACCATCAAAGACCGGATTGATGTGCCCGAGGAGCACAAGTTTGTCGGCTTCGATGCCTACAAAAAGGTTATCCCCCTCTGTGATGTCGTCCTGATCGCCACC
The DNA here is from genome assembly GCA_003696875.1 of Bacteroidota bacterium. Lineage (GTDB taxonomy): Bacteria > Bacteroidota > Bacteroidia > J057 > J057 > RFHL01. Next base: position 1,242 of record RFHL01000692.1, read on the forward strand.
CCGCCCGGTTTCCGGCCTGAGCATTTTGAGGCGGCCGTTGCCGCCGGTAAGCACGTCTTCATGGAGAAGCCAGTCGCGACGGATGCCCCCGGGGTACGCCGCGTGCTCGCTGCCGCCGAGGAAGCCAAGAAAAAGAAGCTCAACGTAGTCGTGGGCCTGCAGCGTCACTACCAGACCGTCTACCGCGAGTGGGTCGAGCGCCTGCACAATGGCGCCATCGGCGACATCCACACCGCCCGCGTCTACTGGAACAGCGGCGGTGTATGGGTGCGCGACCGGGCCACGCTGGAAAAAGAGGCTGGCCGCAAGCTCACCGAGATGGAATACCAGATGCGCAACTGGTACTACTACAACTGGCTCTGCGGCGACCACATCACCGAGCAGCACATCCACAACCTTGACGTAGGCAACTGGGTGATGCAAAAATACCCCGTCCGCGCCTCCGGTATGGGCGGTCGCGAAGTCCGCAAGGGCAAAGACCACGGTGAGATCTTCGACCACCACTACGTAGAGTACGAATACGCCGATGGCAGCCGCATGATCTCCCAGTGCCGCCACATTAAGGGCTGCGTCAACCGGGTGTCCGAGGCCTTCCACGGCAGCGGCGGGATGGCTCCTGAGCCCGGCACCATCCTTACCCCCAGCGGCTACACCATCTGGAAGCATCGCGACCGCAACGACCCCAACCCCTACCAAGTCGAGCATGATGAGCTCTTTGCCGCCATCGAAAAGGGCGAGTACAAGTACGAGGACGCCACCAATGGGGCTAAGGCGACCATGACCGCGATCCTGGGTCGGATGGCCACCTACTCAGGCCAACTGATCGAGTGGGACGACGCCATCAACTCGGAGCTGAGCCTGATGCCCAAGAAGTACGCCTGGGATGCGGAGCCTCCCGTCAAGCCAGGTCCGGATGGATTTTATCCTGTACCCGTTCCGGGCGTGACCAAAGTCCTCTAGGTATGCTATTGGCCCGGTACGTACTGACCGTGGCCCTCTTCACAGGCTGGCTGGGCACCCTGCTCCCGGGCCAGCCTGTGTCACGCTATAGCTTCTCGGCCCCGCACATGGGCACCACCTTCCGGCTGGTGCTCTACGCTCCGGACAGCCTTACCGCCGCCCGGGCGGCGGCGGCGGCCTGGGAAGAAGTCGCCCGGCTCAATGCCATCATGAGCGATTATCAGAGAGACAGTGAGCTCAACCGGCTTTCGGCCACGGCCGGACAAGAACAGTGGGTGACGGTAAGCCCCCCCCTCTGGGAGGTCCTCAGCTATGCCCAGCAAATCTCCCGGCGCACCCGGGGCGCCTTTGATGTGACGGTCGGCCCGCTGAGCCGCCTGTGGCGGCGGGCCTTCCGGCAAGGCGAGCTGCCCGACTCGGCGGCCATGGCTCAGGCCCGGGCGGTCACCGGCTATCAGTACCTCTGGCTCGATGCCAGCGGGCAGCGCGTGCAACTGGCCCAAGCAGGCATGCGCCTGGACCTGGGCGGTATCGCCAAGGGCTATACCGCCGACCGACTGCTGGCCTTGCTCGCCGATGCGCATGGACTGCATCAGGTGCTCGTCGATGCGGGAGGGGACCTGCGGATCGGCGATCCGCCGCCGGCCCGGGCAGGCTGGGAAGTGCTGCTCCCGGGCCCAGACAGCCAACAGCTCGTTTTGGCGAACTGCGCGATCGCCACTTCGGGCGATACCTACCGCTACCTGGAGCGGGGGGGCACGCGCTTTTCCCACATCATCGACCCGCGCAGTGGCTGGGGCATGAGCCAGCGCCGGCTGGTAACCGTCATTGCCCCCACGGGCATGTGTGCCGACGCCTGGGCGTCGGCCTTGAGTGTGGTCTCGCTCCGCCGGCCAGGCCGGTGGTTGCGTCCCCGGCGACTGGCCCCTTCGTTCTTTCGCATTCTGGGGCATCCTACCCTGCCCAGCTTCCTTCGCATCCAGAAAGGCCGGTACTAGGCCGGCCCCTCTGTCTCCTCCGTATCTCATTCACCCTCCTCCAACCGTATCTCATGAAAAGAAGAGACTTCGTCAAGAAAGGCCTGGCCAGCGCCACCGCCGCCGGCCTTGCCACCGGCAGCAGCCTCGCCTCCACCTCTCATGATTCTCCCATGAACAAGAAAGCCTTTACCATGAAGTTTGCGCCCCATCTGGGCATGTTTAAACACCACGTGGGCGATGACCCCATCGACCAGCTCAACTTCATGGCTGATCAGGGCTTTCGAGCCTTTGAAGACAATGGCATGAAGGACCGCCCGGTCAAGACCCAGGAGGCCATGGCCAAGACCATGGCCCAGCGCGGGCTGGAGATGGGCGTCTTTGTGGCACACAAGATTTACTGGAACGAACCCACCCTCACCACCGGGAAAGAAGACGCCCGGGCGGAGTTTCTCCAGCACATCCGCGACTCGGTCGAGGTCGCCAAGCGCGTCAATGCCACCTGGATGACTGTGGTACCTGGCTACGTAGACCTGCGCCAGGACATGGGCTACCAAACCGCCCATGTGGTGGAAAGCCTGCGGCAGGCTTCGGCCATTCTGGAACCCCATGGCCTCACCATGGTGCTGGAGCCCCTGAACTTCTACAACCACCCAGGCCTATTTCTCTCCAAAATGGCCCAGGGTTACGAGATCTGCCGGGCCGTGGACAGCCCGGCCTGCAAGATTCTGTGCGACCTCTACCACCAGCAGATCACCGAGGGCAACCTCATCCCCAACATCGACGCGAGCTGGGACGAGATCGCTTACTTCCAGATCGGCGACAATCCGGGCCGCAAGGAACCCACCACCGGCGAGATCAACTACAGCAACGTCTTCAAACACATCCATAGTAAAGGTTATGAAGGCATCCTTGGGATGGAGCACGGCATCTCCGGCGAAGGCAAGGCAGGCGAAGAGCGCCTGATCGCAGCTTACCGCGAAGTGGATGTCACCTAGAAAAGGTGGCCCTGCGAACCCAGCCCTCTCTCCAGTATAGGAAAGAGGGCTTTCGGGCTTCTAGGCTACTCATGCTGCAGCCTGCCCTGTGCCTGGCGTAGGGTCAAATCGGCTCGGAGCAGCTCATAGGCTGCCTTCAGATATCCATAGCCTGCCTGCTGCCGCAAGGCCGCCCGGCGCAGCATCTCCTGCTGGGTTCCTTTCCCGGCCTGAAACCGGGCCCGGGCTTCCTGATAGGCCAGCTCGGCCACAGCCACGGCGGTGTCCTGCACCGCCAGCGCCGCCAGCGCCATCTCCCGCTGGGTGCGGGCATCGGCCAGCTCATAGGCCACCTGTCGATCCAGGTCCTTTTCCTGCTGGACATATACCGACTCCTGCAAATCCAGGCGGGCCAGCTCACGACGCTGCCGCAGCAGATCGGTGACGGGCAGTTCGACATTCAGGCCCACATAGCTGGAACCA
>RFHL01000693.1 GCA_003696875.1 Bacteroidota bacterium
GCCCGGCCCAGTCGCGGGCGTCCCCCGCGGATACGTGAATCCGGTCACCCCAGGGACTCGCGGCCACATTTTCGGTCGCCTGCGCGGCAGCCGCAGGGTCGATTTCTATGGCCTCAATCTCCATCTCCGGGGCCCGCTGGGCCAGCATGAGGGCAAGCAGGCCGGTGCCGGTCCCCAGGTCGAGGACCCGCCGGCAATCGGTGAGCGGAGCCCAGGCACCGAGCATGACCCCGTCGGTGCCCACCTTCATGGCGCATCGATCCTGATGGACGGAAAATTGGCGAAAACGGAAGGGCATGAGGAGGGGTCAGAAGTCAGAAGCGAGCTGGCCCTGGAAGGGCCTGCAAGAAGGGAAAAGGGTCTATTTGGGCGGGGTGGGTCTGCGGCTCACCCGTCATCTTTTAAAAGCATCCGGAGTCCCTCCCCTACCCCACCATTCGAAAGGCGTCTTCGATGTGGTGGATGAGCGGATGCTCGGGGTTCTGCATATTGATGGCGATGATGTCAAAGCGCACCGGTACGGTATCCATCTGTTTTTCATAGAGATAGCTGTCAGCGGCTTTGAAGATCAGGGCCTGCTTGGCGGGGGTGACAGAGGCCTCGGGATAGCCCCATTCCTCGGAGGAGCGGGTCTTGACTTCGATAAAGACGAGTTCCGGCGGGTCGAGCCGCAGGGCGGCGATGTCGATCTCGGCCCGCTCAAAGCGGTAGTTGCGGTCGAGGATATGGTAGCCTTTGGCTTCCATAAACTGGCAGGCGAGGTCTTCGCCTTGCTTGCCCAGGTCGTTGTGCGTTGCCATAGGGCAAAGATAGGGAAATACCAAGAGGGCACGAAGTGGGGGCGCGGCCCCGGCCATCAGCCTTTGGCACCCCGGGCTTCAAACCCGGGACGGGCGCAGGCCCGGCCGGGGAAGACTCCAGGTTGCCAAAGCGGAGGATCTGCCGGCCAGCCGACTTCGATGGCGCGAACAAAAAGCCCCGCAGAGAGTATTAGGACAAGGTAGCCACCTTGATAGCCTGTCTTTTCCCATGAACGATGCCTTTCTCAAATACCTCTACGGCCAGCATCAGCAATGCCCGGAATGCCCCTCCCCGGAGGCTGTGGCCGATTTTTTTACCGAACTGCTGGGGGTGCTCTTCCCGGACTGGGCCAACCGGAGTTTTGACTCGGCTGCCCGCTTCGAGCTGCACGTGCTCAACCTGAAGGAAGCCCTCTACGAGATGCTCTACATGCGGCCTAACCGGGCCGAGATGCAGGTCGAGAACAAGGCGGATCTCTTTTTCCAGGCTTTGCCGGAAATCTACGCCCGCCTGCAGGAAGATGTGACCGCCATGTATGAGGGCGACCCCGCTGCGCAGACGGTGCGCGAGGTCATCCGCAGCTATCCGGGCTTCTATGCCATCGCTGCCTACCGGGTGGCGCATACACTGCATCAACTGGGCGTAAAGATCATCCCCCGGATGATCACCGAGCATGCGCACAGTCGCTCCGGGGTGGACATCCACCCGGCGGCGCGCATCGGTCATCATTTTTGCATCGACCACGGTACCGGCATCGTGATCGGAGCCACGAGCGAGATCGGCGACCACGTCAAGATCTACCAGGGGGTGACCCTGGGGGCCCTCAGTGTCGACAAGGCCGACGCGGCCAAAAAGCGCCACCCTACCATCGAAGACCGGGTGGTCATCTACTCGGGCGCCACCATCCTGGGGGGAGATACAGTCATCGGCCATGATAGCGTCGTGGGCGGTAATGTCTGGCTTACCCATAGCATCCCGCCGCATTCCAAGGTCTACTACCGGCAGGAGCGGGCCTCTCTGTCCGAAGAACCACGCGAAACCCTCGCGCTCAAAACCCCCAAGCCATGAAGCTCACTGACCTGATCGGGCACACCCCCCTGGTGGAAATCACCCGTCTCAACCCCAACAAATCGGTCCGGATCTTTGCCAAACTGGAAGGGCAAAATCCCGGCGGCAGCGTCAAGGACCGGGCCGCCTATAGCATGATACAGGGCGCGCTGGAGCGCAAGGAGATCGCACCCGGCGCTCGCCTCGTCGAGGCGACGAGCGGCAACACCGGCATCGCCCTGGCGATGATTGCCCGGGTGCTGGGGGTGCACATGACCCTGATCATGCCCGACAACTCGACCGCCGAGCGGATCAAAACCATGCGCGCCTATGGCGCGGAGGTGGTTCTGACCCCGGCGGCACGCACCATCGAATATTCGCGCGAGCTGGCTGAGGAGATGGCCCGGGAGCGGGGTTACGTCATGCTCAACCAGTTTGCCAATCCGGACAACTACAAGGCCCACTACCGCACCACCGGCCCCGAGATCTGGGCCGACACCAAAGGCAAGGTGACCCACTTTGTCTCGGCCATGGGGACGACCGGCACCATCATGGGGGTGTCGCGCTATCTCAAGGAGCAAAACGCTGATATCCAGATCGTGGGCACCCAGCCCACGGAGGGGTCGAGCATTCCTGGCATCCGGCGCTGGTCGCCAGCTTTCCTGCCGGCGATTTACGAGCCCAAGCGGGTGGACCGCATCATAGACGTGAGCACCGCCCAGGCCACGGACATGACCCGTCGCCTGGCGACGGAGGAGAGCATCCTGGCCGGCATGAGCAGCGGCGGCGCTATGACCGCCGCCCTGCAGATCGCCGCCGAGATCGAAGAGGGGGTGATTGTCTCCATCGTCTGCGACCGGGGAGACCGGTATCTGAGTTCGGATTTGTTTTAGGAGGTGGGGAGCTTGGCTTTTGCCTGGCGCAGCTTGCAGCTGCGCCAGGCGACCCTTTTTGCGATGGACTCTGACCAAGCCTTGAGCCTGCGCACAAGCCAGCGCCAGCCCGAAGGTGCTGGGACTTCGCTGCGCAGGCCTGAAAATCTCTTCAAAAAAATCCCTACTTTTGCGGCGCGGATAGCGAAATCCGCGCCTTTTTTTACGCTCATGCAAGAACTCTTTCTCACCGATCAGGAAATCCAGCGCCGCGACGAACTGCGTCGCCTGCTTGACCTTGGCATTGATCCGTACCCCGCCGAGGCTTTTCCGGTAAATACTGAGGCCCAGGCCATTCAGGGCACCTATACCGAAGGGGCCGAAGGCTTTGAAGACCTGGCCCTGGCCGGTCGCATCACCTCCAAACGCATCATGGGCAAGGCTTCCTTTGCCGAACTGGAGGATCAGAGCGGCCGCATTCAGCTGTACTTCAACCGGGACGAGATCTGCCCCGGCGAGGACAAGACCCTCTACAATGAGGTCTTCAAAAAGCTGACGTCCCTGGGCGACATCATCGGCGTCAAGGGCTATGCCTTTATCACCCAGACGGGTGAGAAGTCGGTCTTCGTGCGGGAATTCAAGCTACTGAGCAAGGTGCTGCGCCCCATCGAATTCCGCAAGGAAGTCGATGGCAAGATCTACGATGTTCTGACCGATACCGAGCAGCGCTACCGTATGCGCTACCTCGACCTGATCCTGCACCCCGAGGTGCGGGAGACCTTCCGGGGCCGCACCCGCCTGGTCAAGGCGATGCGCGACTTTCTCGACGCCAAGGGCTACCTGGAGGTGGAAACCCCGATCCTGCAGCCGCTCTACGGCGGTGCGGCGGCGCGCCCCTTCAAGACCTATCACAACACCCTGGACATGACCCTCTACCTGCGCATCGCCAATGAGCTCTACCTCAAGCGATTGATCGTAGGCGGCTTTGACGGGGTCTACGAATTTTCCAAGGACTTCCGCAACGAGGGCATGTCCCGCTTTCACAATCCGGAATTCACCCAGATGGAGCTCTATGTAGCCTATCAGGATTATGAGTGGATGATGGATCTCGTCGAGGAAATGGTCGAAACCGTGGCCCTTGCGGTGCATGGCAAAACCGCCGTGCCCGTGGGCGAGCACGTGATCGACTTCAAGCGTCCCTGGAAGCGCTACACCATGTACGAGGCCATCGAGGCCTACACCCAGATCGACATCTCGGAAATGGACGAGGCGGCCCTGCGCGGGGTTTGCCAGCAGTTGGAGATTGAAGTCGACGACAGCATGGGCCGCGGCAAGCTGATCGACGAGATCTTTGGCGAGACAGTGGAACCCCACCTGATCCAGCCGACTTTCATCACCGACTACCCGGTGGAGATGAGCCCTCTGGCCAAGAAGCACCGCAGCAAGCCCGGTCTGGTAGAGCGTTTTGAAGGAATCTGCAACGGCAAGGAGATTTGCAACGCCTTCTCCGAGCTAAACGACCCGCTGGACCAGCGGGCGCGCTTCGAGTCGCAGCTGGAGCTGGGCAAGCGCGGCGACGACGAGGCCATGGTCCTCGACGAGGACTTTCTGCGGGCGCTGGAGTTTGGCATGCCGCCCACGGCGGGGCTGGGCATCGGCATCGACCGCTTGTCGATGATCATGCTCAACCAGCCCTCCATCCAGGATGTGCTCTTCTTCCCCCAAATGAAGCCCGAGGCCAAAGCCAAGGTCGACAGCGCCGCCACCTTTGGGCAGGCCGGCGTGCCGGCCGAGTGGGTCGCGCCCCTGATCAAGGCCGGCTTCCCGACCCTGGCCGCCCTGGCCGAGGCCAATCCCAATAAGCTCCATCAGGAGCTGTGCGGAATCAACAAAAAGTATAAGTTGGGTCTGAACAACCCCAAGCCGGATGAAGTCGTGGGTTGGGTAACCGCCGCTGGATAGGTCCTGCGGGAGAAATGTGGTCTGGCGAAGGAGCGGATATGAATGAATCTGTGTACCTTCATCCTGGCAAGCGTCCTATCAGGGCGGCTTGCCATCCTGCCGGTCATTTGCCATGAACCCATACCGCCTGCTCGCCGGGTTTCTCCCTATCCTCTTCCCCCTGTCCGTATCAGGCCAGGTCGACAGCCTCTTGGCCCTGCCGGCCGACTCCCTCCGGGCAAAAGCAATTCTGACCTATCTGCAAACCTCCCCCGATCTGGGGCCGGACCGCCTGCTGCTGCTCGCCCGGGAAGCCTATGACGGAGCCAGACGCCAGCAACATCATATCCTGATGGGCCGCCTCAGCGACGAGGAGGCCTTCATCCACTATGGTCAGGGCGAGCTGACCCAGGCCCTGGAGTTGCTGGGCCAGGGGGGCCTGCACTACCTCCGCGCCGGCGACAGTCTACGCTGGGCCCGAAACCTGATCAACCAGGGGCTGCTGCAAACCGACCTCGGGGCTGACGATCAGGCTGTGCGCTGCTACCAGGCAGCGGCCGCCTATCTGGACCGGGCCGGCCAGCCCAGCAGCCGGCTGTATAACAACCTGGCCATCATCTACCGCAAGCAGGAGAAGTACGAGCAGGCCATTTCGCTCTATGAGCGCTCTCTGGCGCTCAAAGCCGCCGAAGGCGACTCAGCCGGGCTGGCCGCCACCCATCTGAACCTCGGCCTCCTCTTCAGCCATCAGGGAGAACTGGACCTGGCCATCTCCCAGCAACAGCAGGCCTTGGCCATCTACGCAGCCCTGGATCAATCTGACGGCATCCTGGAGGCCCAAACGGCCCTGGGCGGGATCTACCTCAATGCTGGCCGCTTTGCTGAGGCAGGGGCCGCCTATGCGGCGGCTATGGCAGTAGTGCAGCCCCAATCCCCCCCCGCCGAGGTCCAACGGATCCACTACGGTCTGGGCCGGGTGGCCCTGGAACAAGCCCGCTGGGAGACGGCCGTTCGGCACCTTGAGACCGCTCTGGCGCTGGCCCGGGACCAGGCTCGCAAGGAAGACATCCAGATCATCCTGCGCCACCTGGCCGAGGCCCGACAAGGACAAGGGAAGATGAGCGAAGCTTTTGCCGCACTAGCCGAGGCCCTGGCCCGCAAAGATACGCTGGCCGAAGCCAGCCGGCAGGCACTCACCGAAGAGATGCAGGCTCGTTTTGAGGTGCAGCAAGCCGAAGAACGAGAACGGCAGCAGGCCCTGCAGTTTGCTCAGCGCGAACGTCTGGGCGCCTTTATCCTTGCCCTATCTGCCACCCTCCTCCTCGGTGCCCTGGCCTTTATGTGGCTGATGTCCCGAAAAAACCGGCTGCTGCGGCAGCAGCGCGCGCAGGTAGAGCAGGCTCTGGCCGAGAAGGAGGCCATCATGCAGGAAATGCATCACCGGATCAAGAACAACCTGCAATTTCTCTCCAGCCTGCTCAGCCTGCAAGCCCGCGAACCCGCGGCTGCCGCGGCCCGGGAGGTGCTGCTCACCAGCCGCAGCCGGGTGCTCTCCATGGCCCTGGTGCATCAGCATCTGTACGAGGAAGCTGGGCGCACCGCCATCCGCATGGATGCCTACCTGCGCAAACTCACGGCTGAGGTGCTGGATAGCCTGCACGCGCCCCACCAGGAGATTGCCCTGAAACTGGAGCTGGCCCCCCTGCTGCTAGACGTGGATCAGGCGGTGCCAGTGGCCCTCATCACCCATGAAGCTCTGGTCAATGCCCTAAAGTATGCCTTTCCGGGACAAGGTGCAGGCGAGTTGCGGGTTTCGCTTCAGGCCCGGCACGGGCAGGCCAGCCTGCTCATCGCCGACAATGGTCAAGGCCCCCAGGATACGCGCGAAGGTTTTGGGCAGCGGCTCATGCAACTGCTGGCAGAGCGCCTGCGGGGTACCCTCCGCATCACCCATCAACCCGGGTTGCAGATTCAATTGGAATTCCCTTTTCTAGCTCCCCCCTATGCCCCCAGCGCCTGACCTCCATATCCTCGTGGTCGAAGACGACCCCGTCGTGCGGGCCGACCTGATGGCCGCCCTGGCGGAGCTGGGCTATGTCGTGGCCGGCGGGGCGGGCAGCCTGCCGCAGGCCCGCACCGCCCTCGAAACCCTCTCTCCCGACTTGGTCCTGCTCGACATCCATCTGGGGGAAGGCAAAGAAGGCATCGAACTGGCGCATCACCTCAACCAACATTGGTTGATTCCCTTCATTTTCCTGACGGCCTACAGCGACGACCGCACCCTCAACGAGGTTCGCGAGACGTTGCCAGCGGGTTTTGTCCTCAAGCCCTTTGACGACGCCCGCCTCAAGGCCGCCATCGAAATCGCCCGCCATACCTACTATGCGGTGTTGCAACCTCACCTGCGCAGCGGCCTTTCTCTCCAACTACCCGAGCCCCTCACCCCCCGGGAGACGGAGCTGCTTCGACTCCTTTGTCAGGGTCTCACCAACCGCGAACTGGCCGAGGCAACCTTTGTCTCCCTCAACACCGTCAAGACCCACCTCAAAAACCTCTACCTCAAGCTGCAGGTCCGTAACCGGGCCGAGGCCATCCTGCGGGTGCAACGGGCGGGCTAAGATTCACCCCAAAGGGTGAAGGAAGCCCCCCTGCCAGATGCTTTTTTTACCAAAAAAACAGACGCATCCTGGGTGCCTGGCTGTAGGATGGCGCAGTTCGAACGGAGCCTTGGTACGATGCGGTAGCCTTCCCCAAGTCTTATCACTCTCTCATGAAGAAACGTATGAATACCCTGCTTCCCATTGTCGCAGTTTGCCTGATGATCCTGACCGGGCTGGTCAACCGCTCCACCGCCCAAACGTACGAATGGGCCCAATCCTTCGGAGATCTGGGGGATGAGCGGGGCCGAGCCATCGCGGTGGATGCCGCAGGCAATGTGTACACGGCCGGTGCCTTCCCGGGCACGGTGGACTTTGAC
>RFHL01000694.1 GCA_003696875.1 Bacteroidota bacterium
CCCGGCCCCAGTCTGAGCACCAGAAGGCCTCCTCGCCATTGGCCGAGAGCATGAAGTCAAAATCGTAGCTGGGGGTATTGACCGGGGCTCCGAGATTCACTGGCTCGGACCAGTTGCGCCAGCTCTCGTCCAGACGATAGCTCACGAAGACATCGTGCCCGCCCCGGCCACCGTGGCCGTTGGAATTGAAGTAGAGCGCCCGCCCGTCGGGTGAGAGGCAGGGGGCGTCCTCATCCCCGGCACTGTTAATGACAGGCCCCAGGTTGATCGGACGGGTCCAGGCGGTGTCATTGCGGGGAAAGCAAATGTAGAGATCGGTGCCGCCGTAGCTGTCGGGCCCCTCATTGGGGAGCAGCAGCCGCCTTCCCGGTCCGATGTAATAGTCTTTGTATTGCCCCTGGTATTGCAGGTCAATGAGATTGACCCGTCGGGGTGGGGTCCATTGGTCCGGCCCTTGCCGGACCGAGAAGGCCGGCGGCAGGTAATTGACCCCGGGGGGATTCTGGGTCAGCCAGAGGGTGTCATGGCTAGCCGAGACGTGCCAGACAAAGTCCAGTCCCAGGCTGTTAAGGGGGCTGGGCATACGACGGGCGGGCTGCCAGCGGCCCTGTGGGCTGCGGGCGCTGTACCAGATGTCGCCGGGATCATATTCCCCGGCCAGGTTGTCGGGGCTCTGGCGCCGCCAGAAGTAGAGGCCCCCGTCGGGGGCCGGGATGGGCTCGCGTTCCTCATAGACCGAATTGACGCCCTCAGGCAGGCGCAGCGCCTGCTGGGCAGGCAGCAGGCTGCCGGCCAGGAAGCAGACCGAGAGGAGCAGGCGGGGACAGACAGGCAGGAACCTTCGCAAGCAAACAGACATAAGCAGGGGCATAGAAACCATCCCGGTGCGGGGTGATATTATTCATGAAGCATTCTGACGGCAGTCATTGGGCGAAAGGTAGTAAAACGACATCTTTTCTCCAGCTCCGGTTGCGCCCATACCCGGGCAGGGGCTTAAAACCAGGTGATATGAAAAGATTCCTCCTTCCCACCGATTTTTCTGAACCTGCCGATCAGGCGGCACGTTATGCCTTGGAACTAGCGACGGTCGTCGGGGCGCAGGTGCTCTTGGTTCATGTCAAGCACCAACCCATGATCGACTCAGACTTGCCCACCTTTCCCTGGCCCGAACCCAGTGGCCGGAGAACCCAGGCGGTGCTGAGCCCGGTCGAAACCCAGACCCGGGAAGAACTGGAGCAATATGCCGAAGGCCTGCGCCTGCGGGTTGGAGGAAAAGTCAAGGTCCAGACCTTGCTGTTGCGGGGCATCCCGGAAGAGGAAATCCCTGCTTTGGCTTTACGGGAACATTGCGACCTGATCGTAATGGGAACGAGAGGGCACAGCAAGCTGTACAAAACCTTTTTTGGGAGTGTAACGGCCGGCGTGGTGGAGCAGGCCCGGGTGCCCGTATTGGTCATCCCCGAAGCCGCAGTTTTTCGAGGCGTACGCCACGTGATGTACGCCTGTGACTTTGATCCGGCCGATGGCCCGACCATTCGCTCCGTCATTCACCTGCTGAGTCCGCTGGACTTTGACTTGTGCTCGGTCTACGTCTTCAATGACGGCGGCCGGCCCTACGAGCGGGAAGATTATGATGGCCTGCGCGAAGCCCTGGCGCACCACCTGCGGGGGGTTGCGATGGAAGGGACCATTCATGTGGACGCCACCGGCAGCCAGGATTTGCTCGAAGGCCTGGAGGAGGCCGTGCGTGACAACCGCGTAGATATCCTGGTCATGACCACCCATCGCCGGAGCTTCATGACGCGGCTCACGCACCCCAGCCTGACCAAGCGGATGATTGCGCACACGCATACCCCGCTTTTGATCTTCAAGGCTCAGGACAAGCCGCAGCTACATCTCTAGGGCCCTGTCAAGTGCCGAATGATGGGTGATCGCTGCCTCTTTTTCCGCATCTACCAGTAAACCGGCATCCATGATCTGCGGTGAAAAATGCCTCGTTTGGATCGCCAAACTTCCCGGCTTGCCGGGACCATGATCTGCGAAAAAATCTGCGACCGCTTTCCCGCCATGTTTCACCTGACAGAGCACTAGGCGGGGTCAGCCACCACCAACAGGACGGCTACGTAGTGACAGATGCTGCCAGCCAACACGAAGCCATGCCAGATGGCATGGTGGTAGGGAAGCTTATGCCAGCGGTAGAAAATGACGCCCAGGGTGTACATCAGGCCTCCGATGGCCAGCATGATGAGTACCGGCCCCGGCAAGCGTTCAAAAAACGGCTTGATGACCGCCAGCAGCAGCCAGCCCATACCCAGGTAGATGCCGGTTGACAGCTTGTCAAATCGGCCGGTGAACAGCAACTTGAAGATAACACCAGCCAGCGTGAGGCCCCAGAGGATCGCGAGCAAGGTAATGCCCATACCATCAAGCATATAGGCCAGCACAAAGGGCGTGTAGCTACCCGCAATCAGGAAGTAGATGCTGATATGGTCCATGATGCGCATCACCCGCTTGATGCGGGGATGGGGCAAGCTGTGGTACAAGGTCGAGAAGGCATAGACCATCAGGAATCCAAAGCCAAAGATGCTGGCACCGACAATACCTTCGGTAAAATCCCGGGCCGCCGCCAGTCCAATCAGAATGGGGATGGAAACCAGGCCAAACAAAAGGCCCAGGCCGTGGGAGAGGCTGTTGGCCAGCTCTTGCTTGAAAGCCGAGGAAGGAAGAGAAGAGGAGGTAGACATAGGGAGGGGGGTTAGGGATCCGCTGTCCCCATAACGCAGGAGTCGGGCGAGAAGTGCCCAGGATGGAGAAAGCTAAACAGATTCGGCGAGGGCATCGGCGACGACAAAGGTGCTGCCTCCGATGTAGATCAGGTCATCGGGTCCCGCGGCGGCCCGAGCCGCCGCCAGCCCTTCCGCTACGCTGCCGCATACCTGCCCGCTGAGGCCCTCGGCCTCGCCTTTGGCCGCCAACTCGGCGGCCGCCAGCCCGCGGGGCACCCCGGGGCGCACCCAGTAGTAGGTCGCTTCGGACGGCAGCAAGCGCAGGATATCAGCATGTTGCTTGTCGCTGACCATCCCCCACACCATGTGGAGCCGTTCATAGGGCAGGCTCCGGACCTGGGCCATGACTGCTTCGACCCCGTCCACATTGTGGGCGATGTCGCAGAGGATGTTTGGGGCCAGCCACTCCATGCGGCCGCGCAGGCCGCTGTTGGCGACTACGCGGGCCAGCCCGCGGGTGACTGCCTCCTCAGAGATGTTGAGGCCGTCTTCGCGCATGGCATCGACCGCCGCCAGGACAGCGGCAAGGTTGTCCCGCTGGTAATGGCCCCCCAGACCAAGGAGGTAGGTGTCGTCGCCGACCTGCCAGTTCTGGCCTGCGGGTGTCAGGACCCCCAGCTCCGGCTGGTAGTGGTCCGTGGCCCAGATCAGGGGCGCCTCGGCCGCCCGGGCGGCGGCCTTGAAAACCGGGTCGGTTTCCGGATGTCGCCGGCTGATCACCACCGGGGTATAGGGCTTGATGATGCCCGCTTTTTCTCCTGCAATCTGGGCCAGCGTATCCCCCAGCAAGTCCATGTGGTCATAGCCGATCTGGGTAATGACGCACAGCTCAGGCCGGATCACATTGGTGGAGTCCAGCCGGCCGCCCAGGCCTACCTCAATCACGGCCAGGTCTACGCCCTGCTCCGCAAAGTAGGCGAAGGCCATGGCCACCGTAAGCTCAAAAAAGCTGGGTTGTACCCGCTCGATCAGCGGGCGATGGGTCTCTACAAAGCGCACCACCCAGGCCTCGGGCACGGCTTGTCCGTCGATGCGGATGCGCTCGGTAAAGGAAAGCAGATGCGGAGAAGTGTACAGGCCTACGCAGAGGCCCGCTTCCCGGGCGATGCTCGCCAGCATAGACGCGACCGAGCCCTTGCCATTGGTGCCGGCGACATGCAGGCTGGAAAACTGCCACTGGGGACGTCCCAGCGCCCAGCAAAGCTCCTGGGTATTGGTCAGGTCTTTTTTCATCGCGGCTTTTCCCACCCGCTGGTACATGGGGAGCAAGCCGTAGAGGTATTCCAGGGTAGCTGCAAAGTCGGAGGGCATGGGCTGGGCGTTGGTCGGTGGGGAGAAAAAAGCGGTGCTTCCGCTGGCAAGTTGCACGCCTGCCTGCGAGCTTCCAATGCCCAATGTCATAAAAGTTTACATTTCCCGGCACCTTTCGTTTCTTTGAACGGGGCAGTCTCACCTTGCCCCTGCACGCCGATGAAACATGTTTTTTTTCTGATATGGCTCAGCCTGGGGCTGAGCGTATCGTCGCCTGCCCAGGGCAGTCTGGACCCCACCCCCGTGGTGGGGGCACGTGCGGCTGGCCTGGGCTACGCCTACACCGCCATGCATGGCGACCTCTGGGCCATCTTTGCCAATCCCGCCGGCATCGCCGGCGGGGAGGGCTGGCAGCTGGGTACCTACTACGAACAGCGCTTTCTGCTGCCGGAACTCTCGCTGGCCTATGCCGGGGCGACGGTGGCCCTGCCCGGCGGGCAGGCGGCGGGTATCGCCCTGCATGTCAACCAACTGGGAGGCTGGCAGCAAGGCTATGCCGGAGCGGCCTATGCCATTACCCTCTTTGACAAGCTGCGCCTGGGGGTGCGTGCCGGCTACCTGCAACAGGCCGTAGATGGCTATGGCCAAGCTGGGGGCATCCGGCTGGATGCCGGGGCACAGGTCAGTCTGTCGCAGGACCTGACGCTGGGCTTTCGGGTGCACAATGCCACCCAACTGCGGCTGGACGCAATCTCTGGGCCGGTGCGCTGGCCGGCAGGGTATAGCGTGGGGCTGGCCTACCGGCCCGGGGAGCAGGTCGTCATCGTCGCCGATCTGGTGAAGTCCCCGGCTACGCCGCTCGGCTATCGCTTCGGCGTCGAGTATGCGCCCAACCCCTGGCTGTTTGTGCGCCTGGGGATGGCCGCCGCGCCCGGCCAACTGGCCGGGGAGGGGATGGGACCTACTGCCGGCCTGGGCATCCGCTGGCGCCAGTTGCAGGTCGACTTCGCCGGCAGCCATACCCGGCTGCTGGGCTATACACCCCATTTGTCGCTGACCTACCAGTTGGGAGCCTAGGTTGGTTCCCCCTGCCGAGCAGTCGGATTTTGGCCACAATATTTGCATCTTTGTCCCTGCTTAATCGCCCAAAAGATGCTTCAGGGCCCCGTTGGGGTGGTGTTTCATTTGACGACCCCGTCCCAATCTATCCTCTCTTTTCTGACTTCTGACTTCTGATTTCCCCCATGCAGTACCGCGTCGGCCAGAAAGTACGCTTGCTCCACGAAAGCGGAGACGGTGTGATCACCGCCCTTGTTGACAACCACCACGTGGAGGTGGATTTTGGCGATGATTTTCCCATCGAAGTCCACATCCGGGAAGTGATCCCCATTGATCGGGGGGAAACGGCCTATCTGGGGCGGAGTGCCGAGGTCGAGGAAGAGAAGCAGGAAAAGCGCATCCAGCAGTTGGGCACATCCATTATGGAGCTGAGTCTTGTAGTTGCACCCGCTGGGGAGGACCGCTTTGCGCTTTATGTGGTTAATCCGGAGCCGGTAGACATGCTTTTTACCTGCTATGTCAAGATTCGGGGCAAGTTCGAAGGCCTGGCGGCTGGAGACCTGCGCAGCGGTGAGCGGCAGGAGTTGGGGCGCTACGACCGGGCGGATCTCTTTCAGATCAAGGCCTTTACCTTTCAGGTGCTGTCCTTTGTGGCGGGACGCGGATACCCGCATAGCCCCCTCCTGCGGGAGCTGCCCTGGTCCAAGGGGCATCTGCAGCAGCCGCCCAAGGCCCTGAAGGCGATCGGAGGCGAAGGTTGGGTCTTTTCGCTACGGGAGGACCCGCAGCGAAAAGACGTGCAGCGCATCCGTGAAGAAGTGATCACCCAGGTGCGGCAGCAGGACGAAGCCCGCCCACGTCCCGAGGGCGAGGTAGATCTGCACATTGAGGAGCTGGTGGCCCGACCCTATGAGCTGGCCCCTTCGGAGATGTTGCGGATTCAGACCGAGACCCTGGAGCAGGCCCTTTCCAAGGCCCTGGCCGAGCACTATGAGCGCCTGATCGTCATCCATGGGGTCGGGATGGGGGTCCTGAAGAATGCCGTGCGCGAGGTCCTGAAAAAGACCCCGCATATCAAAAGCTTCCGGCCGGCCGATCCGGCCCGCTACGGCAATGGGGCCACCGAAGTCATCTTTGATTGAGGGTTTAGGCGAATCCCCTACATGTATGGGTATGCGAACCTGCCTCAGAGGAATTGTTATGCTGTGGGCATGCCTGGGAACTTTGGCGGCCCAGCCGGACAGTGCCTCCCTCTCGCACATCTATGTGGAAGCCCCCACCGACAGTCTGCTGCGGCCAGCAGATGACCAACGGGGTGATTTTTACCGGCGCAGCCTGCTGCTGCGGATTCCCTTTGACCTGCCATCCAACCGGGGCTTGTTGCAGGCGACGCTGCCCGATACGCCCGGGGGGCGCCCGGGTTTGATCGGCGGCCTGGTAGAGGGGATGCGCCGGGGCGAGATTCAGGCCTTGCATCCGCAGGACGCCCGCACCCCTTATCGCTACATCGATCTGGTGTATGACCTGATGGACATCCAGGAGATTGACCCCGTCAGTCTGGAGGGGCGCATCGGCCGGGATCAGCTCGACTGGAGCGGGCTGGAGTATGTGCTGGAAGTTGTGGCCGAAGGCGGCTTTTCGCAGGCGACCTCCCGGGAATTCCTCCGGTTTCGCTGCCTGAGACTGATCTGGCATGACCCGGCGGTCCCCTGGCAGACCAAGGTCCTGGCCATCATTCCCTATGCCCAGGCCAGGCCCTGGCTGGCGCAGATGCAGGCCCCATTGCCAGGACAAACGGCAGCACCCTCGCAGCCGGTGAACCGGCTGCTGGAAACGCGTCGCTTTCAGGCCATCCGGCTGCGGGGCGATGCCCTGATGGAGGAGGACCCTGTGGCCCTGCAACCCCTGCCGCCTGCCGACCGGCAGGTGCCGGACTGGTGGGAGCCCTGAGCCGGGTGTAAGGCTGATCCGGTGATTGCGTTGGAGACCCCGGCCTGAGGCGCTACCTTTCCCAGGAAAGGAATGTCCCTTTCGTCCATAATCTCCTGTCTTATGATCGCTTATCTGAGCTGGTTCATCGCCGCCCTCCTGAGTTGGGGCCAGGCACCTTCCCCCCTTGCCACCGACCCGGTTCACCATATCATTATGAATGCGCCCGAAGGCCTGGATACCGCGACCTTGCTGGTTCCCCGCTTTGACCTGCTGGACCCCGAGGCGGGCGCTGTGGGCGGGCGCCGCGATCTGATCATCCGGATCAATAAAGAAGCCAAGCGCTCAAACTCCACCCTTGTCTCGGTGC
>RFHL01000695.1 GCA_003696875.1 Bacteroidota bacterium
CCAGGGGCAGCCGCTGCCCAGCTCAGACCCACTGCCCCAGGCGGGGATCGACCACCGGGGGCACCACTTTGTGGTGCGCGCCCTGATGAATGTCCCTACGTCTTCCCAGGTCGCCATCTTCAACATCATCCAGGTGGGAGAAGATGCCGCCGAAGCCAATGCGCTCATGGATGAGCGCCTGCAAGGCCTGATCGCGGATCTCGGACAGCTGGGTTTTGCCCCGGCTGACCTCTTTGTCGACATGATCACGCAGGTGCCGATTTTCGAGTATGTGGTGGAGAAAAAGCGTTTCAGCAAAACCTACAACGAAGTGCCCGCCGGCATCGAGCTCCAGAAAAATCTGCACATCCGCTTTCGGGATGGCAACCTGCTGGACGACATCGTCAAGCTGGCGGCCCTGCATGAGATCTACGATCTCGTCAAGGTCGACTATTTTTTCGATGGGCAAGAAGCGGTGCTCGACACCCTGCGGGGGCTGGCCATGCGACAGATCGAAAAACGGGTCGACGTTCGGCAGCAGTTGGGGGTACGCTATGACAGCACCCGCCGCACTGCCGCCGAATCTCATACGCTGATCTACCCGCTTGATCGCTATCGCAGCTATCAGGGCTTCGGAAGCAGCGCTCTTGAAAACCTGCGCCAGCGCGATGGCGTGACCCAGATTCGCAAGCCTCAGACCCTTTACTACGATCAGGTACGCTACGAAGACTATGACATCGTCCTCAATCCGGAAATGTTGGAGCCTTGTGTGCAGGTTTCCTATGTGTTGGAGGCCTACTATTATTTGGAGGAAAAGGTCGCTCCAGAGGTGAAAACCGAGGTGGTTCGGGAGGTAGAATACCGTTTGCTCACCCCTGAAGGAAAGCTTCAGACCTTGCATCTCCAGCGTTACCCGCCAGAATGATTCGGCCAAATCGACCAAGCTAGATCAAGTAGTCCTGCCAGCTTGTCTGGCGGGGCGATTTTTTTGTGTCAAAACGGCATAAATTCCAGGGTGGAAAAGGATTTGCATGGTTGAGAAGCGAGAAGCGAGACAAGACCGTAAAGGTGCTCGACAGGCTCGATATCCACGCACAACGCATCACCCACAACGCATCACCCACAACGCACAACGCACAACGCACAACGCACAACGCACAACGCACAACGCATATGAACTTCAACCAATATACCCTCAAGGCCCAGGAAGCCATTCAGCAGGCGGCTGAAGTGGCCAAGGCCCATCAACAACAATCCGTCGAGGGCGGGCACCTGCTCCGCGCGCTGCTCGATGGCGATGGTTCCATCGCCCCTTTTATGCTCAAAAAGCTGGGGGTAAACCTCGATTTTCTGGAACAAAAGCTCACCGACCTGCTGGAAGGTTACCCCAAGGTATCCGGCGCCACGGGCGGGCAGTATCTGTCCAATGATCTGCACCGCATCCTGGAAACCGCCAATCAGGAAGCAGGGAAGCTTCAGGACGAGTTTGTCAGCCTGGAGCATCTGTTGCTCGGCCTGGTCAAGTCCCAGAATGGCGTGGCCCAGCTCCTCAAGGAGCAGGGGGTAACCTCCAAAGGGCTGCATCAGGTGATGCAGGACCTGCGCAAAGGCAGCCGCGTCACCGACCAGAACCCCGAGGGCAAGTACAATGCCCTGCAGAAATACGCCCGCAACCTCAACGAGATGGCCCGCAAGGGCAAGCTTGATCCCGTCATCGGACGGGAGGAGGAGATTCGCCGGGTGATCCACATTCTGTCTCGCCGTACCAAAAACAACCCCATCCTGGTGGGCGAACCGGGCGTGGGCAAAACCGCCATCGCCGAGGGGCTGGCCCATCGCGTCATCTCTGGCGATGTGCCCGAAAACCTCAAGTCCAAGACCATCTACAGCCTGGACATGGGTGCCCTCATCGCCGGAGCCAAGTTCCGGGGCGAGTTCGAAGAGCGGCTCAAGGCCGTGGTCAAGGAAGTGGTGGAAGCTGATGGGGCCATCATCCTCTTTATCGACGAGATCCATACCCTCGTGGGAGCAGGCAAAGCCGACGGCGCCATGGATGCCGCCAACATCCTCAAGCCCGCGCTGGCGCGCGGGGAACTCCGCGCCATCGGGGCGACCACCCTCGACGAGTACCAGAAGTACATTGAGAAAGACAAGGCCCTGGAGCGGCGCTTCCAGGCGGTGATCGTCGCCGAGCCCAGCGTGGAGGATACGGTCTCCATCCTGCGCGGCCTCAAGGAGCGCTACGAACTGCACCACGGGGTGCGCATCCTCGACGGGGCGATCGTAGCCGCCGCCGAGTTGTCGGAC
>RFHL01000696.1 GCA_003696875.1 Bacteroidota bacterium
GAAGAAATCCAGCAGATGCCCGAGGCCTGGTTTGAGTTTAATGGCTTTGTCAAGATTGGCGACAATGGCCTCATCACCATCAAAAATCCCAATCCCGAGTTTGGGCAGAATGTGAAGACCTCCATGCCCATGATCGTGGCCGACGAGCTCGACGCCGACTGGAAAATGGTGATGGTGGAGATGGCCCCCTTTGACACGCAGACCTACGACCGGCAATTTACCGGCGGCAGCGCCGGTATCCGTTCCTGGTGGCAAGGCCTTCGCACCGCGGGCGCTTCGGCCCGCTATATGTTAGTGGCGGCTGCGGCTCAGGCCTGGCAGGTACCTGCCAGCGAGATCACCACCGAAGCGGGTAAGCTCCACCACAAGCCGAGCGGCCGCTCGGCCGGCTACGGGGAAATGGCCTCCGCCGCAGCCCTCATTCCCCTGCCCGAGGAGGTGCCGCTCAAGGAGCGGACGGACTTCACCATCATCGGCACCTCCCGCAAAAATGTGGACGCCAAAAAGATCGTGACCGGGCAGCCGATGTTTGGGGTGGACTACCAGGCCGAGGGGATGCTGATCGCCATGATCGTGCATCCGCCGGCCTTTGGCATGAAGTTCAAAGCCATGGATGCCACGGCGGTCAAGGCCATGCCCGGCATCCGGGATGTATTTCCCATTCAGGTGCACAAGGAAGGGTTTGAGAAAGGCGGCTTTGACACCACTACCTTCAATGAGTTGGTGGCTGTCGTCGGTCGCTCGACCTGGGAAGTGATGCAGGCCAAAAAAGCCCTGCAGGTGGAGTGGGAGCCCTTTGGCGACTACACTGAGACGGTGCGTGGCTGGCGTGGATACCAAACCGTCACCATCCCCGGGGGGCTGGAAAACACCGAGGATCACCTCGCCCGCATGGCCGAGGTGGCGACCCGCCCGGGCCGGGAGTTGCGCCGGGATGGTGATCCGGAGGCAGCCTTTGCCCAGTCGGCTCAGGTCATCGAGCGCACCTATTCCTGCCCCTTCCTGGCTCACAACTGCCTGGAGCCGATGAACTTCTTTGCCCATGTGCAGGGCGACCGCGTCATGGCCGCCGGGCCCCTGCAGGCCCCCGGCTTCATCGAGCCTACCCTCGCGGCCCGGCTCGACATCCCGGTCGAAAACATTGAGATCGAAATGACCCGGATGGGTGGCGGCTTTGGCCGTCGTGCCTACAGCCACCATCTGGTGGAGGCGGCCCTGATTTCTCAGCAGGTGCAGGCGCCCGTCAAGCTGATGTATTCCCGCGAGGACGACATGACCTACGGTATCTACCGGCCGGCTTACCAGGTGACCTTCCGCGCCGGACTGGATGCGGAGGGCCAGCTGATTGCCTTTCATGTGAAAGGCGGGGGTATCCCCGAGAGCCCCGTTTTTCCCAATCGTTTCCCGGCCGGGGCGGTGGACCACTACCTGGCCGAGTCCTGGGAGATTCCCTCCAACATCACCATCGGTGCCTTTCGGGCGCCGCGCTCCAACTTCATGGCCGGCGCCGAGCAGTCCTTTCTCGACGAGGTCGCCGAGGCGGCGGGACAAGATCCCATCGACTTCCGGCTGGCTTTGCTCGAGCGGGCCCGCACGAGCCCGGTGGGGGAACGCCATGACTACGACGCCGAGCGGTATGCCGGTGTCCTCAAGCTGGTAAAGGAAAAATCTGGCTGGGGAGACGCGAATCAGGCCACGGCCCACCGGGGCGTGGCGGCCTATTTTTGCCACCAGAGCTATGCGGCTCATGTGGTGGAAGTCGAGATCAAGGATGGGAAGCCCCTGATTCCCAAGGTCACCTCGGCCATCGATTGCGGCATCGTGATCAACCCCGACGCCGCCACCAACATGACCGAGGGGGCCATCATTGACGCTGTGGGCAATGCCCTATATGGCGAGATGACCTTCCGGCAGGGCGTACCACAGAAGCAGAACTTCGACAGCTATCGCATGATCCGGATGAGCGAAGCTCCCAAGGCCATTGATGTGCATTTTGTCGATAACGGCATCGATCCGACCGGCATGGGCGAGCCGCCCTTTCCGCCCCTCTTTGGGGCCCTGGCCAATGCCCTGTACCAGGCGACAGGCAAGCGCTATTATCAGCAGCCGTTTCGGGTAGGGTAGGGGGAGAAGGCTACGTATGTAGCAGGAAGCCCGTGTACCCCAAATAGCCTACAACCAGGAGGGCCGCTTCCCAGCGGTCCAGGACCTTGCGTTTGCCGGTAAACATGGCCAGCAGAAGGAAGGCCGTGCCCCCTATGAGCAAGGCTTGCAGGAGGTTGAAGGAGGTGTCGTAGGAAATCGGACGAACCATGGCGCTGGTCCCCATAATGAAGAATGTGTTGAACAGGTTGGACCCGATCACATTCCCAACGGCGATGTCATTGCGTTTTTTGAAGGCCGCCACCACTGAGGTGGCGAGCTCGGGCAGGGAGGTCCCCGCCGCCACCAGGGTGAGGCCGATAATCTTTTCGCTGACTCCCAGATTTTGGGCGAGGGCGACTGCATACTCCACCACCCATTTGCCGCCCAGGACCAGACCCAAAAGGCCGAGGAGGATGTAGGCTCCGATCTTCCAGACTGAACATGCGGGCGGAGTGACCATTTCCCCGTCGACCTCGACAGGAGAGGATCGAAACGAAGTCCAGAGGAAGAGCCCAAAGAAGAACAGCAGAATGCCCCCATCTACCCGGGATACCACGGCCGGGCCAGTCTCGAGGTAGTCATTACTCAGTCCAAACAGCAGCAGGACGGCCAATAGGGAGAGGGGGATTTCCCTCCGAACGGTGCCTGACTGCACCGTCAGCGGGGTGATAAGTCCCGCCAGACCCAGGATCAGAAAGAGGTTGAAGAAGTTGCTGCCCAGTATGTTGCCCAACACGATGCTGGGGTGATCCTGATAGGCCGCGAGGGTATTCACGACCAGTTCTGGAGCCGAAGTGCCAAAGGCTACGATGGTAAGACCAATCACCAGATCCGGAACCCGGTACCGCTGAGCCAGGGCCGAAGCCCCTTCGACCAGCCAGGAAGCGCCCAGGATCAGTAGGCCAAGACCAAAGGCAATGAATAGCAAGGATGTAAGCATGAAGATCGGGGGTAAGAAAGGCACGCCTAATACGGCTAGGGGAGGGGTGGGGTTGTTTGCCCGATAGAGGAATGCGCGATTCCGGGCGTTCGGTTGTTGGCAGGTTGACGCACCCTAGGTCAGCGCTTTCTATTTCCTTGGGTAAGCCCTATTTTCGCATCAAATCCTACCCCAATGACCCGCTTCCCTCTGCTACTACTTCTC
>RFHL01000697.1 GCA_003696875.1 Bacteroidota bacterium
GAAATGCGGGCATATTTGACCGGGGCCTTCAGAAATCTTCGCTGCACCGGCCGGGCCTGTTCGTCAAAAAAACCGGAAGTCCTCCCATTGTCAAAGTAATAGGCATAGACTTCCTCATCCCGATATCGAAAATAAATGGCCCGGATGCGCTCTACGCCTACGAGCTCATCATCGGCATAGATGCCATCGTAGATCATCTTGAAGCGGTCACCAGTCCCGAGGTGAAAGAAGTCCACTGCCCATTTCAGGACGTTTTCCATTTCCCCGATCAGCTCGTGGTGGTAGCCGCGCCGGTAAAAGGTGAGCAGCAAGGTGGAATCAATGATGCCCGAGGCGGTTTCGGTGCGCGTAGAGCGGGCCCGTTCAATGCGGCGTACGCGCACCGTATCTCCAAGCTGAAACTGGAGAAAGGCAAAGGGATCAGGTTCGTAAATGAACCACTGCAGCGCCCGTGAGTCGTGGTCCATCATGAAGGTCATCCGCGCCCCACGCATCAGGGTGTCCGAGTCCAGGTAGGGTGCCCCCAGGCTCAGCGCTTCACCTATTTGCTGAGAGGGCACCTGATATCCCATCAGCACCTCATCCAGGGTCTGGTCGCCATTGACGAGGTCAATGTCTAGCTCATACTGGGAAAGGTCTATCCCGTAGCGGATGTTTTGGTTGCTGTCAGGCGGAGTACCTCCTTGAGGATCAGTTGGATGGGCTTTCGGGCGAAAAGCCAGCCACAGCCCGGCCAGAATCAGGATCAGCGCTCCGCCACCCATCAGGAGCCCACGCCGCAAGCGGCGCAGCCGCGCCTCCAGTTGGGCATTGGCTTCGCGCAGTTGTTGGTAGCCGGAATCATCCGGCTCCGGTTTGTCCGCAGGCATGTTGATTCGGATGCGGCGGCGCTCCATAGGGGAAATCTCAGGGAGGGTGAAAAAGGAAAATCTAATATACAGATTCTGGAGGGGAAACGGCTGACGGCTATTCGATTTCTCCCAGGGCCGAAAGATCGAGGGCATATACCCCGCTGCCCGGCACAAAGCGCCGGAGCTCCTCCACGCGCTCGACCGCCCCGGCCAGGGCCGGGCTCAGGCTGCGGGCTCCGGTCATCTCCTCCAGCATTTCCACCAGGGGCGTCTTGAGCTGCGGGCGCAGCTCGATCCGGATCGATTCGCCCAAGCCGGCCAGTTCTGCCGCCCGGTCTATAGCATCCTGCAGCCCACCAAAAGTGTCGACCAACCCGATGGTGTTGGCGGCTCGTCCTGACCATACTCGCCCCTGGGCCAGGCTGTCTACCGCTATTGAGTCGGCCATACCGCGCCCCTCCTGTACGCGGCGCAGAAAGAGCCCGTAGGTATGGGCGACGTTCTGCTGAAAAAAGGCCTCCTCAGCCGGCCGCATCGAAAAACCTGGATTACCGATGGTAGCATGCGGGTGGGTTTCCACCCGATCATAGCCCAGACCCAATTGTTCGTCCAGGGCTTGCTCGGCATCCCAGAGAACCCCAAAAACTCCGATGGATCCCGTCAGGGTACTGGGATTGGCAAAAATCTCCTGGCAAGGGGCCGCAATATAATAGCCGCCTGAGGCGGCATAGTCACCCATCGAAGCTACCACCGGCTTGACGGCCTGCGTCGCCAGGATTTCCTCGGCGATCAGTTCCGCGGCGAGGGCATCGCCGCCGGGGCTGTTGATGCGCAGCACCACGGCCTTGATCCGGTCGTTGGTGCGGGCCCGCCGCAGTTCGCTGACCAGGGTCTCGGCCCCTGCTACATCCAGGTGGCTCTCGCCACCTTGCATCACACCCTCGGCGACAATGACCGCGATGCGGTCACGGGTGTGGGTGCCGGCGGGCCGTGTCTGTCCGTACTGGCGCAGGCTCAGGAGTCTGGGGGTGGCCAGGGCCTCCCGGCCCGTGGCCAGGGAAAGGCGGGCCAGCATCTCGCTTTCGGTGCTGGAGGCATCGATAAGACCGGCGGCCGCAGCCTCATGGCCGCGCAGGATCATGGTCTCCGCAGCGATCTGGTCCAGATCCGCCCGGGGGTGGTTGCGGCTGATGGCCACCTGATCGGCAAAGGCGTCCCAGAGATCCCCCAGATAGGCCTCCGTCTGGGCGCGGTTTTCA
>RFHL01000698.1 GCA_003696875.1 Bacteroidota bacterium
GCCCTCCACTTCGTTGCGGGCGGCGGCCTCCGGCCGCCCCTTCCAGGCCCCTCACGCCGCCGCAAGCCAGCCCTCGTTCGCTGGCGCCTGCGCTTGCACCCCAGCCAAAAACTGCCCATATTCGGAGCTTGATCCTTCAAGCACTGACTTATGCTGCGCATACGGATGTATCTTCTGCTGGTGGGCCTCCTGCCCGTTTGGCTGCTTGGCCAGCCCGCCGACTTTGTCGTCGTCAAGCCCGCCACCCAGGGCTTTGCCCCCAAAAAGCTGGCCGCCGTAGACGACCTCCTGCAAACAGCCGTAGACAGCCAATGGGTCGCTGGCGCCGTCGCCCTCGTCGCCCGGAGGGGCGAGATCGTCTACGAAAAAGCCTTTGGCTATCGCAATCTGGAAAGCCAGGATCCCATGGAAACCGGCGATCTCTTCCGGATCGCTTCCATGACCAAGCCCATCACCAGTCTGGCCGCCCTGCAGCTATACGAGCAGCGAGGCATCAATTTTTCCGATCCGGTGGGGCGCTACCTCCCCAGTTTTGAGGAAGCTCAGGTGCTGGACAGCCTGCATCCCGACGGCAGTTGGGAAGCCCACCCCGCTGATGAGGAGGTGACGATACATCACCTGCTTACCCACACTTCGGGCATTTCCTATGCCTTTTCCGATCCGCTCATGCGCCAGATTTATGGTCCGGCCGGCATCATCGAGCTCACCACGCCTGAGCCCGTCCGGCTGGAGACCAACATCGCCAAGTTGGGGACCCTCCCCCTCAAGCATGAACCCGGAGCGGCCTGGACCTACGGTCTGAGTGTGGACGTACTGGGTCGGGTCATCGAAGTATCTGCCGGCGAGCCCCTCGACGTCTTTTTCCGGACCCACATCTTCGAGCCCCTGGGCATGGAAGATACCGACTTCTACCTGGAGGCCGATCAGGCCGATCGCCTCACCAGCCTCTACGGCAACCATCCCCAGGCCAAACTCTTCCCCTACCCCAACGACGGCAGCCGGGGCTTTCCGGGTGATTATCCGCTGATGGGCGCCCAGACCTATTTCAGCGGGGGCGCCGGCCTCGTCTCCACCGCTCGCGACTACCTGCGCTTTTGCCAGGCCATCCTCAATGGTGGAGAGCTCTTCGGCCAGCGCATCATCGAGGCGGAAACCCTCCAGCATATGCTGGAAAACAAGATTGGCGACCTGCGCGTGGGCACTGACCTTTTTTCTTACGGCTTTGCCATCACCCCTGCAGGGACAGACCTTCCCTACGGCCGGCGTCCCGGCCGCCTCAGCTGGAGTGGCTACTTTCAGACCCTGTTCTGGATCGATCAGGAACGCGAGGTCGTCGGCATCCTGCTGACCCAGGTTGTGCCCTCCTCCTACCGAGACCGCCTGTTTCATGGCTTTGAGGCCGCCGTCAATGCGGCGATCAAGGAGTGAGTGATCTCACCTCCCGCTCGGTCGACATCCGCATTCAAATCCGTATCCACCCGACCCATGGCAGAACACTTCACCCATCTTGACGCCCAGGGCAATCCCGGCATGGTCGATGTCGGGGCCAAGGCCGTCACCCGGCGCAGCGCCACCGCCCGCAGCATCGTGGTGCTGCCGGAGTCCGTATTGGCCCATCTTGACGGCAAGGACATCCGCACCCGCAAGGGGCCAGTCTTCCAGACGGCCATGCTGGCCGGCACCATGGCTGTCAAGCGCACCCACGACCTGATTCCCCTCTGCCACCCTCTGCCGGTGGAGAAAATCAA
>RFHL01000699.1 GCA_003696875.1 Bacteroidota bacterium
ACCGCCCGCGGAGGATATAGCGGGTCATGTTTGCCCCAGATCAGCAGGCAGGGTACTGCCGCGGCTTGCCGCGGGGGTCTCAGGGGGCCATACAGCCTTAGCGTTTCCTGCAGGTAGGCTCGGTGCGCGTCGCTGCCAAACTCCCGTTCTGCAAAGCGGGCAAGGAAACCCGGCAGGAGGCCCACCTGCCGGCCCCAGTGGGCCGGCCGCCGCACCCAGGCTGGGTGTGCCAGAGCCTGCGCCAGCAGGGCTCGCCCCAGACGGCTACGTACCGCCAGCGCATGCAGCGGATGGCTGCGGATGCCATCCGGGGCGACGAGGATCATCTGTCGCAACGCGCCCGCCGGAGCGGCAGACCCCAGACAAAGAGCGAGCTTGCCCCCGAGGCTGAAGCCCAGCAGATACCAGTGGGCATCGGGGTATCTGACCGGCAGCGCCTGCCAGATGGAACGCAGGGTGTGGGCATCCCAGGGCGCCCCAGTCCAGCGGCTCCGGTGTCCCGGCGGAGGTACTACTACTAATACCCGCCAGGCCGGCAGGTCCGGCAGAAGGTCATCAAAAGCTTCGACTCCCAGCCGGTAGCCCGGCAGGCACAGGAGGGTACGGGGCCCACGGCCTCGTAGCTTGCCCGACAGCTGCCCGCCGGGCAGCAGGAGGGTCCAGTTTTCCCAGGTAGAAGCCTTTGTCGCCGCCATATCCCCAAGATACGGTCCATTTAGGTGCCGATTTTTTCTGGTTTTTGATCTCTCCGACCTTCAGGGCATATAAAAATAACTCGCCCTCTCCGGGAGATGCTCGCACGGTTTCGGGGCTATCGCGCACTTGGGGTTTGTCTTGTGTTTACCAATGGCTGCTTTGACCTGTTGCATTTGGGGCATGCCGTGGATCTGGAAAGTCCCCAAGCCTTGGAGGATCGCTTCTCCTTGGGAATTGAGGAGCGACGCCTCAATGCGTCAGCTCAAGGGGCCGGGTCGGACTTAATGCCGAGTGTAGTTGGCTACGTAAGACTTTTTGGCTCATTTGCCTGCGTTTGCCCGGGAGCTTTTCTAACTTGAAAAGCTTGGTGTCAAATCCGAATCATGGCAGACGTATTTTCGGTACAGATTGCATGGAGGCTCCGAAATATGGTATCCCGGAGTTGTATCCGGCTGATCCGGCAGTGCCTGGGACAGCGCTCCGACCTGAAGCTTGACGACGTCCGTCTGGGCCGGGTTGCCCTCCACTATGAGCCCCGGCTGATCAAGCCTGCCCAAATCGAAGCCCTCTTTCTCGACCTCGGCTTTCCCCGCGTCAAAAATGAGGATGAAGCCCTGGTAGAGGCTATCAAGATCGCCGCCATTGAGCTCATCCACTACGCCTATAACGCCAACTCGCTCATCCGGAACTCGGATTACCTGAGCGAAAAGCTGCAAAAACCCTACGACCAGCTGAGCCGGGTTTTTTCGGCACAAACGGGCCTCACTCTGGAGCAGTACATCATTCGCCTCAAGATCGAGAAGGTCAAAGAGCTGCTGGCCGAAGAAACCTACAGCCTGAGCGAGATTGCCTTTATGCTGGGTTACAGCAGCGTGCAGTACCTGAGCAATCAGTTTCGCAAGATCACCGGTATGACGGTGACCGCCTTCAAGCAGGATCCGCTGGCCCACCGGCAGCCTTTGGAGGAATTGGCTTAAAAAGCTGGCGGAGGTAGCAGGCAAGTCCTATCTTGGGGACCATTGACCTAACTCCTCATGGCCTATGTCGCTCGATCTGGACTTTGTACGCGCTCATTTTCCCGGGCTGAAAAGCCCCTGGGCTTTCTTTGACAATGCTGGCGGCTCCCATGTCCTCGCCGGCGTGGCCCACCGCATACAGGAATTTTTGCTCAGCAGCCCCGTACAACACGGGGCGAGCTACGCGATGTCTCAACTCGGGATGCAGCGGGTGGCCGAAGCCACCGCCGCTGTGGCTGCCCTGATCGGGGCAGCGCATCGGGAAGAGGTGGTCATGGGGCCCTCGACCACGGCCCAGTTGCGCTGGCTATCTATTTCGCTTGGGCGTACCCTTGTCCCCGGGGATGAGATCATCGTCTCCCGCACCGACCACGATGCCAATGTGAGCCCCTGGCTGGACCTGCAGCGGCAGGGCATCGTGATCCGCTACTGGAGCTGTAACCCGGATACCTATCGCCTGGAGTTGGCTGATCTGGAGGCCTTGCTTGGTTCGCGGACCCGCCTGGTGGCGGTTACCCATTGCTCCAACATCCTCGGGATGATCAATCCCATCCGGGAGATCGCGCGACGGGTGCACGCCGCAGGGGCCTTGATCTGTGTGGATGGGGTCGCTTTCGCGCCGCACCGGCGCGTGGATGTGCAGGCCCTCGGCATCGATTTCTATGTCTTCAGCACCTACAAGGTCTATGGTCCGCACTATGCCGTACTCTATGGCAAGCGTGCCCACTTGCGCCGGCTTCCGGGCGTTAATCACCGCTTCATTGCTGAGGACGAT
Source organism: Bacteroidota bacterium (assembly GCA_003696875.1). GTDB lineage: Bacteria > Bacteroidota > Bacteroidia > J057 > J057 > RFHL01. The sequence continues at coordinate 2,488 of RFHL01000699.1, forward strand.
CTGCCCTACAAGTTCCAGCCAGGCAATGTCAACTTTGAGCTGGCCTACGGGATGCTGGGGCTCACTGAATACCTGCAGGCGCTGGCCGAGCACCATCAACGGCCTGCGGACTCCTTGGCTGCTGCTGCGGAAGAGGCTTTTGCTCTTTTTGCTGCGCATGAGACACAAATAGCCGAGCGGCTGCTCGGCTATTTGCGCCAGAAGGCGGGAATTCGCATTATCGGAGAACCTGTGGCCGACCCGGCCCGGCGGGTGCCCACGATCGCTTTTGTCGCCCAGGGGCGCAACAGCCGGGAAATCGTCGAGGCGATTGATCCTCATCAGATTGCGGTGCGCTACGGGGACTTTTACGCTAAGTTTCTTATTGAGGACTTGGGTCTGCAGGCTCAGGAGGGGGTGGTCCGCGTGAGCATGGTTCACTACAATACCTTGGACGAGGTGGACCGCCTGTTGGCGGTCCTGGATCAAGTGCTGTAAACCTTACTTGCCATCCTGTTCAGGGACCACTTCGGTGCTGTCGTCTGTTTCCGTCTCAATCCCCAGCTCGCGGTTCAGAATGTCTTCTAGCTGGTCCACCGAGATCTGTTTGGCCAGGATGGTCTTTTGCTTGTCTAGCAGCAAGATACGGGGGGTGGAGCGAATGTCGTACATCTTGTCAAACCCCGACCGGCGGGTGTGGTCCTGGCAATTGACGATGTGGGGCGCATCAAGGCCGTATTCTTTGGATCGTTCCCGCCAGGTGGCCTCATCGCCATTGATACTCACGGCCATGAGCTTGACAGGGTAATCGGCATACTGTAAGAAGGCCTCGGTCAGAGCTGGGGTTATTTTTTTGCAGTGCCCGCAATCATAATCCCAGAAGTACAGTATCAGATATTCGGCTGCAATGCCGTGAGGGCTTTGGGGCTGTCCGTTTACATCGGTCACCCGAAAGTCAGGTGCCTGCCGGCCTACCAGGGTGGGACTCAGAGCCAAGGCCCTTTCGGCCATTTTCGCCACGGTTGCTGAGTCTGCCCACCAGGCCTTGCCACTCATGTAGTACTGTTCCACCAGATGAACGTAGATTCCGTCAAAGCCCATGATCTTGGAGTTGGCGTACTTGTTCAGGTAGTGCACCACAAAGAACTGGAAGACTTCCTCATTGGCTTCGGCCTTGCTGATGATGAGGTCCAGTGCCAGGTTGATGGAGTCGGGGTGACGGTAGGTGAGGCGTTCCAAATACGTATTGACCTTGTTGTACAGCACTGGAGTGCGGAGCAGGCGGTCGTCGGCGAAATCTACCTGATCGAAGTAGTGGTCGCGGTAGTAGTGAAAGGCGAACAGAGAGTCGGCCCCCGGCGGGGCCTCCGGTACCTCCGGGTCCTCCATCGTGCGGAGGATTTTGGTGTATAGGAAATCCGGGTAGCGGTCCATGAAGCTTTTGCGGTAGGTTTTCACCTCTTCGTTGAGGGCGGCCAAGGCTGCCTTGCCTGCCTCACCCTGCGCTTGCAGCTGCTGGCTTTCCCGCCGCTTCTCGGCGAGGAAGATGAGGTCATCATAGAAAACCGAGTTTTCCTCAGAACCTTTGATTTTCATGTGGGCAACCAGGTCCGCAGTATCGGTGCGCAGCGAGAAGTGCTGGTCCGTATTGACGATGATTTCAAAGTAGCGGTTATCAGGGGGCATCACCACCAGGTAAATGCCGCCCTCCAGGGGCTCGTCCCCCTTGAAGGTGAAGCGACCATCCTCGACGGCGGTCGTGTCCTTGATGTATTGCTTATCGCCCAGATAGTAGGCGAGGTAGGCCTCCTTGGCCTCAAAACCATCGATCTCTACCTGGATATCGTAACCTTTCTGGGCCGGGCTCACATGCCACAGCAGGCTGGCTATAAGGAAGAATGCGATCCTGTACATACAATATGTGATTAATGATGCGGAAGCAAAAGTACCGGTTTTTCTGATAGTACACCTGGCCACCTTCGGGCCTGCCGATAAAACGAACAAGAGGGAGCCTTCGTTTTGCGAAACACCGGCTTTCTCCCTATTTTTAGTAGATACAACATACAAGAAAATCTCCTCCCGAACCCTATCTTCATTCTTGTTTTGCCGCTGCTTCGGGTGCTAAGGACTGGTTTCAGTAGCCCGACCGCTAACCTAAATTCTGGTGGATTATGCCTACTACGCTTTCGCAACCTGCACTCAAGACCCCTCTGGAGCTTTTTTATGGCCATGAAAAGGGGCAGCCTTCGAAACCCTATCTGCACCAGCCCATAGACGGGCAGTGGTATGAATGGACCTGGCAGGAAACGGGGGATGAAGTTCGTCGCATTGCGGCGGCGATTGAGGCCAAGGGCTATGCGCCCGGCAGCCGGATCGGGATCCTATCTCGCAACTGCGCCCACTGGATCATGAGCGACATCGCCATTATGCTCAGCGGGCACGTATCGGTTCCGATCTATCCCAATGTCAATGCCGATACGGTGCGCTATGTGCTCACCCACTCCGAGACCAAGCTGCTCTTTGTGGGCAAGCTGGAGCAGCACGACTGGGACGAGATGAAGAAAGGCATACCTGAGGATGTGGAGATTATCTCTTTTGGCCGTTATGGCCTGCAGGGTGCCGACTATCCTACCTGGGATGAGACAGTTGCCCAGCATGAGCCCAAGGCAGATAGCCCGGCCCGGACCCTCGACGAGATCATGACCATCATCTACACCTCAGGGACCACCGGCACCCCCAAGGGGGTGGTGCACACCTTCCGGGCCCCGGTCTTTGCCTTCTCGGTCTTTCAGCACTTCTTCAACACCAATCCCAGCGACCGCTTCTTCTCCTACCTCCCGCTCTCGCACATTGCCGAGCGCATGCTCATCACCATGGGTACCCTCTGGAGCGGAGGTTCGGTCCACTTTGCCCAGTCGCTCGATACCTTCGCTGCCAACTTGCGTACCTGTAGCCCCACCATTTTCCTGGGGGTACCGCGGATCTGGACCAAGTTCCAGTCTGGCGTACTGGCCAAGTTTCCGCCTTCGCGGCTCAATATGCTGCTCTCCATCCCGATTCTGAACAACATCATCAAGAAAAAAATCCGTGAGGCCCTGGGGCTTGGGCAGGCCCGCATTTGCCTGACGGGAGCAGCTCCCATGCCCAAGTCACTGCTGGAATGGTACAGTAAGCTCAACATCCACGTTCTGGAAGTGTATGGCATGACCGAGAACTCGGCCCTCTCCCACTCCAACCTGCCAAACAAATACCGCTATGGTACGGTGGGGACCACCTTGCCCGGTGTTGAGATGAAGATCACCGAGGAGGGTGAAATTTGTGTCAAGAGCGACGCTAACATGGTGGAGTACTACAAGGAGCCCGAAAAGACCGCCGAAACCCTGCGTGATGGGTATCTGCATACGGGAGACAAAGGTACCATTGATAGCGATGGCTTCGTACGTATCACCGGCCGGGTCAAGGACCTCTTCAAGACCTCCAAGGCCAAGTATGTGGCGCCCAGTCCCATAGAAATGTCGCTCTCCAAGAACGAGCACATCGAGCAGGTGTGCGTGGTCGGAAGCGGTATTCCCCAGCCCATCGGGCTGGTGGTACTGGCGCCTGATAGCCAGAAGAAACCTCAGGCCGAGGTGGCCAGCAGCCTGAAGGAGACCCTCGCCGCCGTGAATTCTACCCTGGAGCATCACGAGCGCCTGCAAAACCTTGTCGTGGTCAAGGAAGAGTGGACTCCCGAAAACGGGGTCCTTACCCCTACCCTCAAGATCAAGCGCGGGGTGGTGGATGATCGCTTCCAGTCCCAGTATGAGGCCTGGTATCAGGCCGGTAAGGGAGAAGTCATCTGGGAATAGCTTTCTCTGCCGCCATCATAGAGAGGCTGCCTCATGTGAGGCAGCCTCCTTCCTTGTCGGTCGGGCATGAAAGAAATCTCGTGAAAAAGAAAAACTGCGTGATGGCAAAGGCCATCCGCAGTTCCCGTTTTCCGAAAAAAAATCGTGTAAACGCAAAAGATCAGGCGCTCGGAACGCTGACCTTCGAGATTTTCTCCAGTCCTTCGACCAGAATACCGAATTGCTCTTCTTGCATGACTTGCTTCATGCGAGTCGAGAGTTCACGCAAAAACTCGGCATAGTCGGCGAGGAGCTTTTTGCCCTTGGTCGTGATGTGGACAAAGATGGATCGACGGTCGGTCTTGGAGTTTACGCGCTTGACCAGCTTCTGATTTTCTAAGCGGTCAATGATGTTGGTGAGGTTGCTCAACTTCACCACTACGCGCTCGCCGATATCCTTCATCTTCTTATCTCCTTCTGCTTCAAGGAGTTTTAGGATATCAACCTCCACGGCTGAGACATTGAAGCGGTGCTGCACAATCTCCTGATGCTTTTGAATAACATCGGTCAATTGGAACAAGCTCTGTTCCAACCGCTCCAGCCGATCTACCGCCGGGTCTTGGTTTCCGTGCATAGTCATGAGTATTTAAAATGGGTTGAATTAGTGAAGAGCGTATAATATGCAGCTTTCAGGAATAAATAGGCAGGAAAAAGTTTAAAAAACAAGGAGCCTGCCAACTTTTCCAGGCGACATATTAATCTGAACTATCCCAGAGCAAATACCCATGCACAGGCTTGTCTTGGATAGCGGATAAGAACGAAAAGAGGAGTAGAAAAAGGCGACGTAAGATTCAGGGCAAAAAAGCATTTTTCGCCCAAAAACGCAAACTCTGAAAGT
>RFHL01000700.1 GCA_003696875.1 Bacteroidota bacterium
CCGATGCTACGCCCAATGACATCTACAATGGCTGGATCGGGCAGGAGCGGATGTTCAAGCACCTCACCGAGGACTTCCGCTATCGCGGCATTGACGACCCTAGTGTACACTTTGATGAGCACATCCGCAATGTGATCATCGGCAACTACCGCAATGCCTTCTTCCGCCTGAGTAATTCCTACGCCGATCAGATCGCCGGACTTTACCAGCAGAATCAGCAGCTGGAGCGCTTGCTCTCCGAGGGGGGGGCCGCTGCCGACAGTGCCCAAAGCCAATTGGCCGCCAACCGGACCCGGGCCGATGAGCTCCGGGGTAAAATTCAGCAGTTGCAGGATTTTTCGGAAGAAAAAATGCCTGAGGCGGTGGTGGCCAAGCCTATGCCCCTGCGCATGACTGAGCTGCAAATGTTTTCCCGCGCGGGCATGGGCGATTTACTCGCGACACGTATGCAGTCGCTGGTGGCCGATGCCCTGGCCGAGTTGGAAATCTACCGCGAGGCCGGTGAGCCGATGAATCCCCAGATGATGCCCGTTCGAGCCTGTTTGATCGCGGTGCAATTTTACGCCCAGAATGGTCAGAAAGCCGAGGCCGAGGCCCTTTCTGATCAATTGCTCAACTTGACCGGGCAGGATTGGGGTCGGGCCATCATGCAGCCCCGGCAGTAATCGCATCTACAAAACCCACATAAAAGGGGCTGTGATCCACGGATCACAGCCCCTTTTGATTTCTTTGGGCAGTTGGAACCAGGAACTATCCCAAAACTTCGCGCCAGTCGAGCTTGCGCTTGATGTAGGTGCTCACCTCGGTGAGCGGGAGGCGGACCTGCTCCATGGTGTCACGGTCACGGATGGTGACCGCCTGATCCTGCAGGGTGTCGTGGTCTACCGCGATACAGTAGGGTGTACCGATCGCATCATGCCGCCGGTAGCGGCGGCCGATGGTATCCTTTTCCTCATAGTCGACCGGGAAGTCGTACTTGAGCTCGTCGAAGAGCTTGCGGGCCACCTCAGGCAGGCCGTCTTTCTTGACAATGGGGAAAATGGCGGCCTTGATCGGGGCCAGCAGCGGGTGAAATTTCATCACCACGCGGGTATCGGTGCCCCCCTTGGCGTTGGGGACTTCCTCCTCGGTGTAGGCATTGGAGAGGTGAGCGAGGAAGGTACGGTCCAGCCCGACCGAAGTCTCCAGGACGTAGGGTACGTAGGATTCCTGCGTCTCCGGGTCAAAGTAGCGGAGCTTTTTGCCCGAATATTCTTCGTGATTGCCCAGGTCAAAGTCGGTGCGGGAGTGGATGCCTTCGAGCTCCTTGAAGCCGAAGGGGAAACGGAACTGAATGTCCTCGGCCGCATCGGCATAGTGGGCGAGCTTCTCGTGGGTATGGAACTGCAGGTATTCCGGCTTGAGGCCCAGGGCCTGGTGCCACTTGCTCCGGGCAGCCTTCCAGTATTCAAACCACTCCATTTGCGTGCCGGGCTTAATGAAGTACTGCATCTCCATCTGCTCAAACTCACGCATGCGGAAGATGAACTGCCGGGCGACGATCTCGTTGCGGAAGGCCTTGCCGATTTGCGCGATCCCGAAGGGCAGCTTTTGGCGGCCGGTCTTCTGGACGTTGAGGTAATTGACAAAAATGCCCTGGGCAGTCTCGGGTCGCAGGTAGAGGTCCAGGGCGCTGCCGGCGGTGGCGCCCAACTGCGTCTTGAACATCAGGTTGAACTGCTTGACCTCGGACCAGTTTTTGGAGCCAGACTCCGGATCAGCGATGCCCTCTTCTACGATGAAGTCATACAGACCTTGCAGCATGTTTTCCCCGTTGAGCACCGCTTCGTAACGCGCTTGCAACTCGGCCGCTTTGCGGCCGTTGCGGCTATTGACCAGGAAGCCCTGGTAGGCCTCATCACCGGTCGCCCAGCCCTCTTTGCGGGCCTTTTTGTCGGCGTCCTTGACCGCCTTGGCCTCGTACTTGGCGATGTGCTCCTCGATGAGCACGTCGGCCCGGTAGCGCTTCTTGGAGTCCTTGTTGTCGATCAGGGGATCGTTGAAGGCATCGACGTGGCCGGAGGCCTTCCAGGTGGTGGGGTGCATCAGGATGGCAGCATCCAGGCCCACGATGTTTTCGTGCATCTGCACCATCGCCTTCCACCAGGCGGTCTTGATGTTATTCTTGAGCTCTACCCCCATTTGGCCATAGTCATAGACGGCCCCGAGCCCGTCGTAGATCTCGCTGGACGGAAAGACAAAGCCGTACTCCTTGGCGTGGGAGGTGATTTTGGGAAAGTTTTCGTCGTAATTCATGGGGATAGACATCAGGTAAGGGGCTGGGAAAACAGCCGGGCGGCAAGTTACACAATTTTCCAGATCGGCCGCTTTGGGGACGGGCCTGGCCCCGCGAAAAACGCTATCTTTGTCGCCCAATCCCCTTTTCGCATGAGCAAGCCTGAAGACATTCGCCTGGCGGACTACGCCTACGAGCTGCCCGACGACCGCATTGCCCGCTTTCCCCTGGCCGAGCGCGACCAGTCGCGCCTGCTGGTCTATGCCGGTGGGGGCATCCGGCATCAGCACTTTTATGAACTGCCCGAGCAGCTGCCAGTTGGCAGCGTACTCGTCTTCAACGATACCAAGGTGATCCGGGCCCGGCTCTTCTTCCGCCGGGAAACCGGGGCCCTGATCGAGCTACTGCTCTTGCATCCCGAAGCCCCGCACGAGCTCGCCCTGGCCATGCAAGCGCAGGGGGACGTGAGCTGGTCCTGCATGATCGGCCGTAAGAAGCGCTGGAAAGACGGTGAGGTCCTCCAGCGGACCTTTGAGCTCGAAGGGCAATCGGTCACCCTCTTCGCTACCCTCATTGACCGGGACACCAACGTCGTGGCTTTCCACTGGGAAGGGGCCTTTACCTGGGCCGAGCTCCTCGCCCGCCTGGGCGAGCTGCCCCTGCCTCCTTACCTGAACCGAGAGGCTACCGAGGCCGACCTGGAAACCTACCAGACCGTCTACGCCCGGGAAGAAGGGGCCGTGGCGGCCCCGACGGCGGGCCTGCACTTCACCGAGGCGGTCCTCGACCGCCTGCGGGCCCAGGGCATGGGCCTGGAGTACGTAACGCTGCATGTGGGGGCGGGGACCTTCCTCCCTGTCAAGGCCGAGCACGCCATGGACCACGAGATGCACGTGGAGCAGATGATCGTGGACCGGGTCCAGCTGGACCGGCTGCGGGCGGCCCTGGGCCGCCTGATCGTGGTCGGGACGACCTCCATGCGGCTTATGGAGAGCCTCTACTGGCTGGCGCATCAGCTGTGGGCGGCCCCGGAGGCCGCCGATCCCGCCCGACCGTTTTTCCTGCCAAAGGAATATCCCTATCAGCCCGAAAGCCTACCAGAGCCAGCCGAGGTCCTATCGGCCCTCGCCGATTGGATGGATCAGCACGGCCTGACCCGCTGGTCGGGGGAGACGCAGTTGCTCATTCTCCCTGGTTACCGCTTCCAGATGTGCCGAGGCCTCATTACCAACTACCACTTGCCTGCCAGTACGCTGATCCTGCTGGTGGCGGCCTTCATCGGCGAAGACTGGCGGAAGGTGTACGATACGGCCCTGGCCGAGGGCTACCGGTTTCTAAGCTATGGCGACAGTTCGCTCCTTTTGCCCGAGGCTTAGGAGCGAATCAACCAGGGGCGCAGCACCCGCTGCCAGAATGGGATCGCGACATATACCATAGTCGGGACCAGGATGCCGGTGAGCAGCAGGGTGCGCAGGGGGAGGGGTAGAGCGGCCAGGTACGGGCCAAAAAGCCAGAGTACCACCGTGATCAGCGGGTAGATTGCCAGCCAGACGATAAGGGCTGTTTTGTATTTGGGAGGCTGCATAGGGGCAGGTTGAAAACAGATTCATCCACCAAACGCCCGACGGACAGAAAGGTTTGCTAACTACGCTCCGCCCAGGCAGATCGGTCGGCGGGCGGACAAAAAGCCCCCGGCTGGAGGGCTTCCTCCAACCGGGGGTAAGGCAGGGCCTATAGACCTACTCCACCTCGATTTCCATCTCGGGCGTTTGCTCGGCCAGGGTTTTGGGGACGATGACCTTGAGGATACCCTCCTCATAGCGGGCCTGAATGGCCGCTTTGTCTACCCGCTCGCTCAGCTCGAAGCTGCGCTCAAAGGATTTGATGGGATACTCCTGCAGGAAGAAGTTGGGCGAGGGGTCGCCCTCGGGGGTACGTTTGCCCGTGATGTAGAGCATGTCGTCGACCACGGAGACTTTGATGCCTGCCTTGGGGAAGCTCAGGGCGTAGACCCAGGCTTCGAAGCGGTCTTCATACTCGACGATGTTGACAGGGACATTGTACTTGGGGCGGCGATAGCCCCAGCGGGGACGCTGCCGGCGGGCTTCGTAGGCTCCTGCCTCTTCCGCCCATTTTTTCCAGGATCCAAACATATGACAGTACATGATAATTGAGGGTTAATAAAAACGGTTCTGTTCAGGCAGACGAACGGGCGACGGATTTACTTTTTCGGAACGAAAAAAGTTAGTCCACCTCCTCCGGGAAGTCGTCCACCCACTCGGCAAAAACATCGGCGAGGGCCACACGCAACTGGCGCACCGCATAGCCCTTGCGGGAAATGATGGTTTTGAGGGGCGCGCCTTGTTGCTCCGCGATCTCGCGGAGGGTGAGCCCCTCCAATTCGTGCTGTAAGAAAACTTCCCGCTGCGCATCGGGCAGGGCGTCAAGGGCTTCATAGAGGCCCTCCCAGAACTGGGCGCGCAGGTAGTCCTCCTCAGGCCCGCCCGGGCTGATCAGGAAGTCAGAAATCCCTTCTTCACCCTCCCATAGATAGTCTTCCAGCCAGTCGGGGGACTTCTTGCGATAGCTATCGATGATCTGGTTGCGGGCCACCCGAAAGAGCCAGGCTTTCAGGTTGGTTATCGGTTGGGACAAGCGGGCGTACTGGTACCAGACCTCTTGCAGAATATCTTCTGCCTCAGCTATAGAGGCGACCCGCTGCTGCACGAAGCGGCGCAGCGGGCCCTGGTAGGTCTTCAGGATGGAACGAGGGTCAGGCTCGGGAGCGGGTGTCATCTCCCGGATAGACGAATGAGCGGCGGTTTTACTTTATCGGCTCCAGTGTTTTGTGGGGCCGCGGCTATTATGGCCGGGAGGCCGAGAGCGCCTATTGAAAGTCTGAGATAGCGGCCGACCTGGCCCGGGAGACGGGCAGGGGCTCATGCCAGCCCCGCAGGATGAGCGAGAGGTTGCGGGCGTTGCCTTCCACCCGCAGCACGTGTTGTCCGTTGACTACGTAGCTTTTGTGCGCATGAAAAAAGTGCGTCTCCGGCAGACTCGCCAGGCAGGTCTTGAGGCGGTTGCGGATCAGCTGTTTGCGGACCTGCTGGTCCGGGTCCAGATAGTAGATCTCTACATAATTGCCTTCTGATTTGAGGAAAAGGACCTCTTCGGGCGGCAATTGTAGCTCGACTTTGCCATTTTCGGCAGCGAAAGCAATCCGGGAAGGTGGAACCCCCGCCGGGGGCGGGAGGATCTGTTTTCGGAGCAGCATGTTGAGGGCCTCGGCCTCACGGGCCTTTTGCCGCTGATGGGCGTATTGCTCGTAGAGGACCATCACTACGATGGGAAACAGGCTGATTCCCAGGGTATAGCCCCAGACCCGCAGGAAAAGCAGCCCTGGAGACTGGTTTGACCATCCGCCCAGCCAAAAAGTGAGAAAGATCAGCAGGCAGATCACCTGTACCACCAGCAGAATGAGACCGGCCTCCTTGCCCAGCGTCCAGCTCTCCTCCTGCATCAGGCGCGGGGCCCAGCGGCGCATGCCGCCTGCCACGCCCATCACACATAGGGAGCTCGCCAGGCCGAAGCCTAGCCCGAGCAAGAGACGGTGAGAACCCGATACGTCCTGGAATCCCCAGGGCACCACCATCACAATCAGGATAAACGTAGCCACCCCCGGCAGCAAAATGCTGGCGGGGGTGTAGATGAAGGGGTGGGGCCGCTGAAGCCAGCGGCGCAAAGAGGAAAGCATACTCAAACGTGAGTTTTGGATAAAAACCTGTTTAAAAGTCTCCCATCGACAATTGTCATGCTGAGCGAAGCGAAGCATCTCATGTGTCCTATTAGATCCTTCGC
>RFHL01000701.1 GCA_003696875.1 Bacteroidota bacterium
GGCACCCTCGTAAATGGCCCCACCTGGAAAACCTCCGGCGCCCACGCCGGGCCGCGCATGGCGCTGGATTTTGACGGGACCGATGACTACGTATTTGTCGGTATGCCGTTAGCGGCGGGTTCCGACTACACCATCGAAGCCTGGGTGTATGCCACCACCTCTACGGGTGCGCAGAACATTTTCACTTCGTATAGCACGCCATTCTGGCTCAATGGAGGCACCCTGAGTGCAGGCGTGGCGGGGACGTATACCGAGGTAAGCCGCCCGAACTTCCCTCTGAATGAGTGGGTACACGTAGCCGTTACCTTCGACGATGCCGCCAATACCATGCGCCTGTACGAAAACGGCTCGCTGGTCAGTTCCGATACCAACGTGACGGGTAGCGTCACGCTGGAGGACTGGCGCATAGGCGCCCACACTACTGCGGCTACCGGGGGGACCGCGGTAAGCTTCTTTGATGGGCAAATGGACGAAATCCGCCTCTGGTCCACCGCCCGCACCGAAGCCGAAATCCGGGCAAATATGTACCGCAGCCTCGACGGGGACGAGACCGGGCTGGCCGCCTACTACCGCTTTGACCAGCAAGCCGCCACGGGCAATACCACCCTCTACGATCAGACCGCCAACGGCAACGACGGCACCCTGACTAACATGGACGCCACCACGGACTGGGTGGCCGCCACGCCCTTCAATACCTGGATTGGCAGCGAAGATGCCGACTGGAGCAATGCCCATAACTGGAGCCTGGAAGCGGTCCCCACCACCGAAGACGTCGGCGTCTTTGGCTGGGTTGGGTCAAACGCTCCCGCCTCTGCCAACATCGCAGGGCGCAACTTCTACCTCGACGCCGGGGTCACGCTCTCCCATAGCGGCAACCTCACCCTCTCAGGTGATTTCTACAATGCCGGGACCTTTAGTACCAGCGGCACGGTGACCTTCTCGGGCAGCGGCGCCCAAGGCGTCCGCGGTACCGGTACCACCACCTTCGGCGACTTTGTCGTCAACAATGCCAGCGGCGTCACCCTCTACCAGGACGTGACCACTACCGACCTCACCCTCACCGCCGGGGCCCTCGCCCTCGATGACCAGACCCTGGGCATCAACGGGGCCATCGCCAAGAGCGCCGGCACCCTCAGCGGTGGCAGCAGCAGCGGCATCGCCATCGGCGGCGGAGCCGCCGCCCTGACCGGCTTGCCTGCCGTAACCCTCGGCACCCTGAGCATCAACCGTAGTGCCGGCCTCCGGATCGATGGAGCCGTCACCGTCAATGGTACCCTCACCCTGACCGATGGGGTCCTGGATCTGAACAATTATACCCTCACCCTGGGCAGCAGCGCCAGCGTCGCCGGCAGCCCCGGGGCCAGCAGCCACATCAAGGCCACCACCGGGACCCTGCGCAAGAGCTATAGCGGCACGGGCAGCTTCACCTTCCCGGTAGGGGACGGGACGAGCTATACGCCTATGGCGTTGAACTTCACCAGTGGTACCTTCGCCTCGGCTTATGCCGATGTGAGCCTCACGGCCAGCAAGCATGGCAGCAACACCAGTACCACCAACTACATCAATCGCTACTGGACGGTCAGCAGCAGCGGCATCAGCGGCTTTAGCTGTAATGTGTCGGCCACCTATGCCGATGGGGACATCGCCGGTACCGAAAGCGAGCTGCATGGCGGCAAATGGAACGGTAGCAGCTGGACCAACCTCGGTCCCGTCAATACGGGCAGCAACCTGATCAGCGGCACGGTGAGCAGCTTCTCGGACTTCACCGCCGGCGAAGCTGCTACCTTCCCCGTCGAGTGGCTGAGCTTCGAGGCGACGCCTCACGGCGCGCAGGTCGACCTCAGCTGGGCCACGGCCCGGGAGGAAAACTCCGCCTACTTTGCCATCGAGCGTAGCTCAGATGAAACCAGCTGGACCGAGATCGGGCAGGAGACCGCCGCCGGCTATGCCGAGGGCGAGACCCGCTACGGCTGGACCGACCACAGCCCGCTGCGCGGGCTGGGCTACTATCGCCTGCGGCAGGTCGACATGGACGGCAGCTTTGCCTACAGCCCCAGCGTGATGGTGAGCCTCGA
>RFHL01000702.1 GCA_003696875.1 Bacteroidota bacterium
GTCAGGATCCTGAAAATACCTAAGCAGCTCCCGCTCCAGGGCGCGGCGCTCGTTGCGGGCCACCGAGGGATCGGCGAGGCGGCTCAGCTCGCGCTGCATCAGGCGGCCCAGCTCCCGGCGCGACAGGCGCGCCACGGTGGGATCGGGCAGCTCCCGCTCGCCCAGGCTCGGCTGCGGCCGCGGAGGCTCGGGCGTGGGTTCGGGTTCAGGCTCGACCACCACCACCGCCGGGGCCGGCGGCTCGTCCTCCGGCAGCACGTCCTCCTCATAGGCCCCGGCCCGAAAGGCCGGGAAGCGCCTCCGATCGCTCTCCACTGCCTCGCGCTCGCGCTTGATCTTGGAGTTATGCATATAGCCCACCTCACCGGTGCCGGTGGTTACCCGCCACCAACCGGTGCTCGGGTCGGTCTCGACCAGGAAGCGCTCCCCTTCCTGTATGACCCGGATGATGCCATAGTTGCTCCCCTGCCCGGCCCGCAGATTGATGCCGGCATAGCCATCGCTGATGCGGGCCAGATACACATCGGGGATCACCGGATCGGGTGCCGGCGCGGGGCCGCTCGGCCAGTCCAGCGAGAGGTTGGTCAGATCTATGTCCCGCTGCCCCGGGCTGCCCGGCAGCCCGAAGAGGATGAGCAGGCCCCCGGCGGTCAGCAGCAGGACCTTGAGCCCGTAGCGCAGGCGGTGATGCACCCGGAACAGCTGGGCGTAGATAGGTGGGAAAAAGAAGACCAGGCCGGCCAGCAGATAGAAGAGTATATCCACTCCCCCGCGGCCGTAGGCCGCTACTTCGCTGTTAAAATCCTCCCCGTTTTCCAGCAACTCCAGCCCCAGACGGGCCATAGCGGCACCGATCAGCAGCCACCCGATCACCCGCCATTTGCCGTTGTTGCGCGCCTGCTGGTTGCGGCCCTTGGCCAGACGGTTCATCTGCAACCCGATGATCAGCAGGAAGCCAAAGGCCAGCCCTTCAAACATCCAGTTGCTCAGGGCCAGGAAGACGGGCATCAGCAGCATCCAGAGCAGAAACAGAAAACCCGTCCCCCCCCGGATGCTGAGCAGGGGCGAGGTATGAGCCGCCGTCTTGCCGATGAGCTGTAGCTTGGGGCCAGTCCAGATCCGGGGGATCAGGGCCAGCAGGTAGATTCCCAGGCAGAGGACCGGCCACAGATAGAGACCGCCCACCTGCTGCCCGAAGGCTTCGGCGTCTTCGAAGTAGGCCCCCAGGCCGGTATTGACGGCATACTGCCCCAGCAGGGGCACGCCTTCGGCATTGGTCAGGCCCAGCAGGCCCGCCCCCAGCAGGATGGGCAGCACCAGCGGCACCGCCGCCACCCACTCCAGCAGGCCCCGGCCCAGCCCTTGGGTGAGGCCATTGATCCAGAGCTTGCGCTTCAGACGCTGCTGGTTATCCGGGCTCAGGGCCTCGGCGGGCAGGTGGTGGGTCTCCTGCAGGCGCGCCATAAAGGCGTCAAATACCCCGGAGGGCGTCTGAAAAAAGGGCTTGGGATAGGAAAATTCGTAGGTCTCCTGCTGCGCCTGGCTCAGCGGCTCGGGCACAGGCAGGCCGCGCTGCTTGAGGCCCTCGTCCAGGGAGCGCCAGCAGGCATAGCTGATCTGGTAATGCCGGCGGCTGTCGACCCGTACCTTGCTCACCTCCACCTCGGTGCGGGCATCGCGGGCAAAGACCCGGAGCATAAACTCGGTATAGCTGAGGGCAAGCAGGTCTTTTTGCTTGGAA
>RFHL01000703.1 GCA_003696875.1 Bacteroidota bacterium
ACCCGGTCCTGGCCCGGGAGAATCTTGGTTCCCAGTTCCTTGACCACCTTGCCATTGACCTTGATCTCACCGCGCGCGATGAGCGCATCGGCCTCGCGGCGGGAGCACACCCCCGCCTGTCCGATAAATCGGTTCAGGCGCACCGGCTTATCCGGATCAGGTGCCTCCGGCAGCCGCTTTTTGTGGACCGGCGGCCTCTTTTTTTTCTTCTCCTCCTCCGGTGCGGGTTCCCATTCCGGCTTAGGCTTCTTCGCCGTTTTCTTGGGTACCTTCTCCCAGAAGGGTTTCCCGCTCTTGCCGGGGTTCGGCGTCTTCTTGGCCATGGTTTTCTTTCTGCTCCTGATGCTGCCGGAAGAGGTCCATATGGTCTTCCGCCAGGTCTTCAAATTCCTTCAGTTTCGGCAAGTCCGAAACCTCATTGATCCCAAAATACTGCATAAAAAAGGGGCTCGTCCCATACAGCAGCGGCCGCCCCGGGCCATCGGCCCGGCCGGTGATCTGGATCAGCTGCTTGTCCAGCAGCTTTTGCACGGCATAGTCACAATTCACCCCCCGGATAAACTCCATCTCGGCTTTGGTGATCGGCTGCCGGTATGCAATGATCGACAGGGTTTCCAGGGCCGCCCGCGACAGGCGCTTCTGGTTTTTCTGGACCACGGTCCGGCGCACATAGGGGTAAAAAGACCGCTTGGTCAAAAACTGGTAGCCCCCGGCCAACTGGCGCACCTCAAACGGATAGATGCCGTCCTGATACTTTTTCAGCAAGGCCTCCAGGCCTGCCTCCACCTCATCTTCTGTCACAGGCCGCTCCCAGAGGTGGGGCGGCTCTGCGGCAGCTTCGCCTGCCGCTCCGGTCTCCGGCGTCCCATTCAGTACCTCCAGGATAAAGGCGGGACTGACCGGCTCGGCCGCGACAAAGACGATAGACTCAATGACAGGCAGCAATTCCATAAACAAGGCTGTTTGGCCCCCAAAGGTACGACCGTAGTTGTCCTGCCACAAACAAAGACATTTAAATAAAATTCAGAGATATGGATGCTTCCCTGTATCTTTAAGATTCGATACCCAAATATCCCCCCACACAAAAGGACTTTTATCATTGATGGGCCATGTGAAAATCATTGAAAGAGGCTGAAATATCTGAGAGTTTTGAACTCCCACGAAAGCCTGACTATGACTTTTCCTACTCGCCCAGGCTACATATCTACACGTTTTTAACCGTACCAACCATTCAACTCATGGCCAACCCAACCGTTTCCAGCAACACCCGGGCAGACTACCGAGACAAAGTAAGCAATCAGAAGCTTCTGAACTGGGTCTCCGAAATGACCGACCTCTGCAAGCCTGACAACGTGTATTGGTGTGATGGTTCCCAGGAGGAATACGACTGGCTGACCAACATGCTCGTTGAGCGGGGAACCTTTATCCGCCTCAACGAAGAAAAACGCCCCAACAGTTTTGCCTGCTTTTCCGACCCCAGTGATGTGGCCCGGGTAGAAGGCAGCACCTATATCTGCTCCCGCCTCGCCGAGGACGCGGGCCCCACCAACAACTGGATGGACCCCAATAAGATGAAGGGCATCCTGAACCCGCTCTTCGATGGCAGTATGAAAGGCCGCACCCTGTACGTGATCCCCTACTGCATGGGTCCGCTCAATGGGGACATCTCGCGGATTGGCGTAGAAATCACTGATTCTGAGTACGTTGTCGTGAATATGCGGATCATGACCCGCATGGGTTACCCCGTGATCGAAATGCTCGGCGATGGCGACTTTGTGAAGTGCCTGCACTCCGTCGGCGCCCCCTTGGAAGCTGGCCAGGAAGATGCCAAGTGGCCCTGCAACCCCACGGTGAAGTACATCACCCACTTCCCCGAAGAGCGCCTGATCATGTCCTACGGTTCCGGCT
>RFHL01000704.1 GCA_003696875.1 Bacteroidota bacterium
CATCGGCGGCGATGGCGTGATGGCGTACTACCACCTGCCCGAGACGGCCGCCACCCGGCGTCTGGCTGAGGCCTGGGCCGCCCATCCACCGACGGCCAGTCTGGATATTCCGCGCTATTTTGCGGCGGCCTCATCTCGTCTGGACACATTGATTGCGGAGCAATTTCCCGATATCCGAGGCGGCATCACCTTCACCGCCGCGGGCTTTTACGGGCCGCAGGGCCGCTCACTGGGCCGGCTGCCGGTGGCCTATCCCGACCTGCCCCAGCGCCTCTCGGGCCTGCGGCTACCTGACGGCAGCCAGGTCCTGAACATGGAAATGGAAAGCGCCGCCCTGATCGCGCTGGGCAGCGCCATGGGGCATGAGGCCGGCACCCTCGCCACCGTGCTCGCCAACCGGCAAGCCGGTGCCTTTGCACCAGATCCCGCCCAACTGGTGGAGACCCTCATCGACACCGGGCTCGCTGTGATGCGCGCCTGGACGTAAGAGATCTCTTCACATTGTCAGGACAACCTTGCCGGTGGTGGCGTTGGTCTCCAGGAGGCGATGCGCCTCCGTGACCTGAGCAATGGGCATCATCCGGTCGATGACCGGCCGGATCTGCCCGCGACTGAGAGCAGGCCAGGCAAACTCCCGCAAGGCCTCAGCCAGAGCGATTTTGTAGGGCAGTTCGCGGTTGCGCAGGGTGGAGCCCATCACCCGCAAGCGCTTCAACAAGATCGGCGCGAGGTTGACCTCGGTCTTAATCCCGCCCATCAGGGCCAGCATGACCAGGCGCCCATCCAGGGCCAGGCTGGCCAGATTTTGCTGGAAATAGGGCGCAGCCAGAAAGTCCAGAATCACCGGGACGCCTTTTCCGTCCGTAGCTTCTTTGACGACCTCGGCAAAATCCTGCGAACGGTAGTCGATGGTACGGCTTGCTCCGAGCGCCTGACAGGCTTCATGCTTGCCTGCCGAGGCCGTCACCCATACCTCGGCCCCCTTGAGTCGGGCCAGCTGGATGGCAGCCGTCCCGACCCCGCTGGCCCCGGCATGGATCAGCACCCGCTCCCCGGCCTGCAGATCGGCCAGCCAGAATAGGGCCTGATAGGCCGTCATGTAGACCTCGGGCAAGGCGGCGGCTTCAGGCAGGCTCATGCCTTCAGGAATCGGGAGGGCCAGGTCTTCGTGGATCACGGCATAGGCGGCATAGCCGCCGCCGTCCAGCAAGCCGCAGACCCGATCACCTATGGTCCAACGCCGGGCCATAGAGCCGGTGGCGACCACGCGTCCAGCCATCTCCAGGCCCAAGATGGGGCTTGCGCCCGGCGGGGGTGGGTATTTGCCTTGTCGCTGAAGGATATCGGCCCGATTGACGGCGGTGGCGGCAACCGCCACCAGCACCTCATAGGGGCCCGGCTCGGGCCGGGGGTATGCGCCCAGGTACAATCCCTCGCTGCCGCCGTCCCCCTGAATCTGGACCGCCATCATCGTCTTTTCCTTGCTCATACGGCAATAACGTACACCAGCAAGCTAAGCGCAAGCACCGTCAGGCCCTGAATCAAGGTCATGAGGGAAAAACCCCGGTAGGCATCTCGCAGGGACAGCCCGCTAAACTGGCTTACCACCCAAAAGTAGGAATCATTGGCATGGGAGACGGTCATGGCCCCGCCCCCGACCGCCATGACCAGCAGGGCGAGGCTCAGGGGAGAGGTATAACCAGCAGTTTCCACCAGCGGGGCCATCATAGAAGAGGTGATCACCAAAGCCGAGGTGGAAGAGCCCTGAGCGGTTTTGAGCAGGGCGGCGACCAGGAAGGTGAGCAACAAAAAGCCCGCCCCGGCGAG
>RFHL01000705.1 GCA_003696875.1 Bacteroidota bacterium
AGGCTTTGGGCGATGGCCAGGCCGATTCCGGCGGTAGAACCGGAGACAAAGGCACGTTTATTCTGGAGGTGTAGGTTCATGGGGAGGGGGGGAGAATAGGGAAATGGGGAAATGGGGGAATAGGGAAATAGAGAAATGGGGAAAGTAGGGGCGTTGGCAAATGGGGAACGGCAGGCAAAACCCGGAACTTCGAACCCGGAACTTCGAACCCGGAACAGCTTACCCTATTCCCCAGGGACTGAAGAGCCACCAAAGGGTGAGCACCAGGGCAATCAGGCTGATGGTGAGCCAGCCATCAAGACTGGGCCGCAGGCGTAGCCTGAGTTCGCTACGCTGGAAGGTGGTCTCGCCCAGATGGGGCGAGGCGGGATAGGCCCACAAGCGGCTCACGGCGATCATGAGGCCGGCGCAAAAGAGGAAGAGCAGCACGGCATAATGCAGAAAGTTGATGGCCAGCAGATGGTCGAGCCAACTGCCCGGCGTGACCGACAGCATGCCCTCATTGCTCATAAACTCAGTGGCTAAACGCAGAATCCCTAAGAAGAACCCGGACCAAAGGGCCACCAGGGCCCCGCGGGCATGAATCCAGGGTAGAAACAGTCCCAGCAGGAAGACCGCCGCGATAGGCAGCGAGATGTAGGCCTGTACACTCTGCAGATAATGAAAAATGCCTCCGCCCATGAGGGCGCGCATGAAAGGAATCCAGCCCAGACTGGCCAGCACCAGTACTACGGTCGCGATTTGTCCAACCCACACCAGTTCGCGATCGGAGGCTTGCGGGCGGGCCTGCCGGTAAAAGTCGATGGTGAAGAGCGTGGAGGAAGAGTTGAAAGCGGAGGAAAGGGAGCTCATCAGGGCGGCCAGCAGGCCGGCGATGGCGAGGCCCTTGATGCCCGTGGGCAAGAAGCCGGTGATCAGGGCGGGCAGGGCCTGATCGGGATTATCGAGAGAAAGGTTTAGCAGGCCCTCCTGGGCCAAGGCGTAGGCGATGACGCCCGGCAGGAAAAAGAGGAAGACGGGCAGCAGCTTGAGAAAACCGGCGAAGAGGGTTCCTTTGCGGGCTTCGCTGATGTTGCGGGCCGAGAGGGTGCGCTGCACGATAAACTGGTCGGTGCACCAGTACCATACCCCCAGGATGGGGGCCCCAAAGAGCATCCCGGTCCAGGGATAGGCAGTGTCAGAGGCCGGTCGCCAGAGGTTAAAAAAGCGCTCGGGCGGCAAGCCGCCCGGCTGGTTGGCCGCTGTGGCCAGCGTATCCTGTAGCCCCTGCCAGCCTCCGAGCTGATTCAGACCAAAATAGGTCACCGCAGCGGTGCCGCCCAGCAAGATGAAGGCCTGGATCATGTCGGTGTAGATCACCGCACGGAGGCCACCGAGGACGGTGTAAAAGCCCGTAGCCACCACCGTGATGATGGCCCCCGTCCAGAAGGGGATGCCCATGGTCTCAAATACCAATGCGCCAGAAAAGATGATCAACGAAATTTTGGTGAGCACATAGGCCAGGATGGACACCACCGAGAGGTAGTTGCGGCAGGCCCGGGAGTACCTTTTCTCCAGAAACTCTGGCATGGTGAAGACGCCGGTCCGCAGGTAAAAGGGCACAAAAACCCAGCCGAGCAGGATGAGGATCAGGGAGGCGAGGATTTCGAAATTGGCCTGGGGCATCTCCCCGCGCGCACCTGCGCCGGAAACGCCGAGGATGATCTCCGATCCGATGTTGGAGGAAAAGAGGGATGCTCCGATGACAAACCAGCCCTCGCTGCGCCCGGCCAGGAAATAGCCCGCTGCGTCGCGGCTGCCGGCATTCAGGGTGCCTCCACCATCGGAGGCCCACCAGGCGATCCATAATACCACGGCAAAATAGGCCAACAGGATGACCAGATCCCAGAAGCTGAGTGAAGCGAGCATGTAGTAGGGGTGGGGGCGGTGGCAAAAAGGCCGGCGGGCTGGGCCCGCCGGCTGATCATCAAAAATGGGTCAGTAGCGATTCAAAAT
>RFHL01000706.1 GCA_003696875.1 Bacteroidota bacterium
ATCGCCGGGGCGATGGATGGCGAAGCCGAGGGTGTCAAAGCCGCAGGCGACATTGGCAACCGTCGCCGGAGCAAAGACGTGTACTTCGTTGCTGATCAATGGATGAGAACTTTGCGATAAACAGACTGCCGCCCGGCACGCAGGCGCAGGAGGTACATACCCTTGGCCAGATCTTCTGGCTGTACCCACTCCCGGAAGGCGGTCACCTGACCGGTGGGTTTGAGCCAGACTTCCTTACCGGCCAGATCTATCAGGCTCAGCTCCAGGTCGGCGGGGCGGGCGAGTTGGATATCCACCCAAAACTGCCCGCTGTTGGGGTTCGGATGAATGGACCACTCAAGGCCGAGCTCGTCTTCGAGGCTCTGGAAGATGGCGATGTTCACTTCTTCGCAGACGGTATTTTCGCACACCCCATCGCTCACCGTCACACAGGCTGTAAAGGTCCCAAGGGACTGATAGGCATGGGTGGGGTTGGGGCCGGTGGCGGTGTTCCCGTCACCGAAGTCCCAGAACCAGGAAGTGGGATTTCCACTGCTCTGATCGCTGAACTGGAGCGTGTCATACAAGACAAAGTCGCCACTCACGTCAAAGCCGGCGGTGAAATTGGATTGCGAAGCAACCACCAGGGTATCGCTCACGAGGCAATCGGTGTCGTCGCCAACGGTTACGATGTAGGTGCCGGCACTGGCCACCTGAATCGTCTGATCTGTCTCGCCGGTGGACCATACATATGTAAGCGGCGCCGTACCGGCGTCGAGGGTTACAGGCTGCCCCTCGCAGATGGTGAGGTCTGGCCCCAGGTCTACCGCCAGAGTCGACTCATTGACCTCAATTGTATCCTGCCCGCTACAGCCATCGGCATTGGTCATCACCAAAATGTAGGTACCGGGAATATCGGTCACCAGGGTTTGGGTCGTATCGCCAGTAGACCAGAAATAGGTCTGGTTTGGCAGCCCGGGATCCAGGATCGCGGGCTGCCCGTCACAGACGATGGCGTCGGGCCCGAGGTCCACAACCGGAATCGCTCCTTCGGCGATCTGCACCTGATCGGTGGCATCACAGCCCAGGCTATTGACCACCGTTACACTGTAGGTGCCGCCCTGGGTGACGGTGAGCGTCTGAGTTGTATCGCCGGTGGGGCTCCAGAGGAAAGAAGCCCCCGGATTACCGGCATTCAGGGTAAAGGATTCACAGATGGTCCGATCAGGGCCAAGGTTGACCACCGGAGCAAGCGCCACATCCACATCGATGGTATCGCCGGCGGTACAGTTCCCCGCTGTGGTAACCACCACCGAATAGACTCCCGGAGAGGAGATAAACACCGTCTGGGTGGTTGCTGCAATGGGGGACCATTGGTAAGTAATGCCCGGATTGCCGCTGCCGGCATCCAGAATCAGGTTGTCTCCCGCACAAATAGCCGTATCGGCCCCGAGGTTGACGTCGGGGACAAAATCAACTGAAACGAGGATGGAATCAATCGAGACGCAGCCGTATTGGTCCGACACCTGCACGGTGTAGGTGCCAGTCTCCCATACCTCGAGGAACTGGCTGGTAGTGCTGTCGGGCAGCCACAGGTGGTTGGCCGTGCCGTTCATGGCGTTGAGCAGCAGCGTATCCCCGGGGCAGATGAGCTGGTCCGGGGGCAATTGGGCATTGGTCGGGGAGACGAAGAGGTTGAAGGTGTCTCGGATGACGAAACCGATGGTATCCTCAACGGTAATGATGTAGCTCCCGGTGGAGAAAACCGTTTTGGTACAAAAGGTATCCACCACGGGGTTGGTATTCCAGCTGTAACTGGTCGCCCCCGGCGTACAGGCATTCAGGGTGATGTTTTCCCCAAAGCAAAGGGTCGTGTCATTGGGGAGTTGCACGACGGGCATATCGGCGATGAAGATGTCGTCGAAGGCAAAGCCGTCCTTGAGGCTGTTGGCCCCCCCGCTGCCGTCGGCCGCGAAGGCAAAGCGCAGGATGACATTGGGCTCGCCGGCGAGGCCGTTGAGCGCGTGCTGGGCGTTGCGCCAGCCGCCGGAGCCGGTCCCGTTGGATACCGAGCCTGTCCAGCCATGCAACTGCCCGCCCGGCCCGGAGATCCCGCCGGTAATGGTGTTGTCATTGTACCAGTTGATGGGGTCACCATATTTGCCGATCCGTTGCCAGGTGGTCCCGCCGTCGGTCGAGGCCTGCAGGACGGTACCGTCGATGCTAAACTCACTCTCCCACCAGACATTGACGATGATACCGGGATTTTGGAGGTTGGAGAAATCAAAACAGGGGCTGATCACCGCCGAATACTCGTTGGGGGCATAGGCATAGGGCACGAGTGGGGGCAGGACGAAGGCGTTTGTTCCCAGAATCCAGCACTTGGTACCAGAAGCCGCCGAGTTGATCACCGGATTATTGGGCGTGGCCCATACCCATGAGTTGGGGCCAAAGCCATTGGAAGTGATGGCGGCAGATGACCAGCCGCCGTTGCTGGCTTCAAAATCCTCGATATAAGGGAATGTATCAATACAAGGCTGGCCTTGCAGAAAAAGCGGCGTGATCCCACTCAGGATCAGGAGGAGAAGCCGGGAAAAGCGGAGACGTGCAGTCATGTTCGAGGCATTGGTTGATCCCAGGAAAGCAAGGGTGCGAAAAGCTGGAACAAAGGTAGGAAAAAATCGGCTTGTGCCCTGCGCAACTTTCGGGGCAAGGGCGGTATAGGGCCTACAACCTGACAAAGAAAAACCCCCGCGCCGGGCACGGGGGTGATGCATATTCTCTCGATTTGGGAATCATTCTGTCATATCGGAAAGCCGGAAGGTGAAGGGGATCGCCACGGTCCCGGGGACAGGCTCGCCCCGGGTGAGGGCCGGCCGGAAATCCAGGTAGGGGGCAAAGAGCTCACAAGGGATGTGCAGGAGCGGATGATTGCTTTCCTCGACTTCATGCCGCACGTAGCGGCCTGACTCATCTACCCACACCCGCAGAATCACCTGCCCTTCAATGCCAGCCTTGCGGGCCGGCTCGGGATACCCCAGCGCCTCTCTAATCTCCTGCAGGTTAGTCGGCTGGGGAGGGCGAAAGGCGTCAGAACTGCCCGCATGCCGCAGAGCGACCTTGGTCAGGGACGGAGCCATCGGCTGTCCGGAGCCGGCAGCCGATAGGGCCAGGGTAGGCAGGCCTTGCCGGGCCATCAAGGTCAGCGTGATCAGCGTGGTAAAAAGCCAGAGGGTGCGGGTTTGAGTAATCATGAGCATAGTCTTTGTTCGGACCAAAGGATGTTCTCTAGAGTTGAACCAAACAACATGCCACGCCAACGGGCAGAAATCCCTCCTTTTCCGACAAAAAACCCTCAAATCTTACAGGCCGCCCCCTGGTCTTTCCCCTGTCCCTGGGGGACAGAGGGGAGCGGGACGAGGCTTACTGCGGAAACGAAAAAGGCACATTTACCCAATAGCGTACGGTAGAACCATGACGCATAGCCGGGGTAAATTCCAGCAGGGCGGCTTGCCGGTCACAGAGAGGCCGCAGGGCCGGATGGCTCAGATGGATCAACTGGTGGCGCTGATAATTGCCGTGTTCATCCACCAGGATGCGGGCGGTGGCCGTTCCCTGAATCCCGGCATCAAGCAGGAAGGCGGGGTAAGGGACCTCGGCCTCTACCAGAGGCCGGTTGAGAACCTGCGGCTCCTGGTCTACCCGGACAAACTCGTTGAAGCCGGGGGTATACACCCCGGTCGCGATCCCGCACCGGCGACGCTTTTTCTTGTGCCGGTCGTGCTGGGGCGTACAGGCGTGACGATGGTGAGGCCGGTGCCAGGTCATTTCCGGACGCTGCATATCACACTGCAAGTCCTGAGGCGCGTGGCGATACAGCCACCGGCCGCCGGTAATGGTAAGGGCCAGGAGGGTGAGCAGCACCCAGAAATTTTTTCGCTTCGTAGGCATAGACGATCAGAATAAGTGGAAGGACATGGACATTTTAATAACGCAATTTTCTTGCTTCCCGTTGGGAGCAAAGCAGGGAAAAATCTTGCGCCGGGCGCCTTTCGCAATATGTCCACAAGAGACCAGCCCATCGCCCCCAAACGGAATCCCCCCGCCTTATCCCAAGGCGGGGGGATTCCTTATCACTGAACACCGAGACAAAGTTGCGACAAAGCGCGTCTTTTGTATCAGACCTCCTCAGCCGCAGTGTTCTGCACAAAGCGAATCTGACCATGACGCATCTCCACCCGGATGCGGGCGTCGCGCCGTACCGTTCCGGCCAGGATGGCCTTGGACAGGCCATTGACCACTTCCTTTTGCATCACCCGCTTCACGGGACGCGCCCCGAACTGTGGATCGTAGCCCAGGCTCGACAGGAGGTCGAGCGCCTCGTCGGAGAAGGTGAGGTCTACCCCCAGCTCGGCCATCTTGGCCGTAAGGCGTGCCGCCTGAATGTCCACGATCGCCCGCAGGTCGGCCTCACTCAGGGGCGCAAAGACGACAGTCTCGTCAATGCGGTTGAGAAACTCGGGCCGCAGTTGTCGCTTGAGCAGATCCAGTACCTGCTCCTTGATGAGCACCATCAGGGCGTCTTTGTTCTCATGGGTCAGCTCACCAAATTTCTCCTGTATGTAGTGCGACCCCAGGTTGGAGGTCATGATGATGATGCTGTTCTTGAAGTCGACTGTGCGGCCTTTGTTGTCGGTCAGGCGGCCGTCGTCGAGCACCTGCAAGAGGATGTTGAAGACATCAGGATGGGCCTTTTCGATCTCGTCGAGGAGAATCACGGAATACGGCCGCCGGCGTACCGCCTCGGTGAGTTGCCCGCCTTCGTCGTAGCCCACGTAACCGGGAGGGGCGCCGATGAGACGGCTCACGGCATGCTTTTCCTGATACTCCGACATATCGATGCGCACCATCGCCCGCTCGTCGTCAAAGAGGAACTCGGCCAGGGCCTTGGCCAGCTCGGTCTTGCCTACGCCAGTGCTCCCCAGGAAAATGAAGGAACCGATGGGCCGGTTGGGGTCCTGCAGGCCGGCGCGGCTGCGCCGGATGGCATCCGAGACGGCCTCGATGGCCTCTTCCTGGCCCACTACCCGCCGGTGAAGCTCGTCCTCCAGCCGCAGCAATTTTTGTCGCTCACTCTCCACCATCTTGCTCACCGGAATCCCGGTCCAGCGGGAGATGATGTCGGCGATGTCCTCGGCCTCCACTTCCTCCTTCATCATGCGCATATCCTTTTGGTAGCTGACCAACTCGGCATTCAGCCGCTCAATCTCTTTTTCCTGGGCTGCGATCTTGCCGTAGCGGATCTCCGCCACCCGGCCAAACTCCGCCCGCCGCTCGGCCTCCTCGGCTTCTACTTTGAGGGCCTCCACTGTCTCCTTGGCCTTGCGGATGCGTTCGATGATGTCCTTTTCGGTCTCCCAGTGGGCCCGTAGATGCTGGCGCGACTCGTTGAGGGTGGCAAGCTGGGCTTCGATGTCCTGAAGCTTCTGGGTTTCGTTTTCCCGTTTGAGGGCCTCGCGCTCAATTTCCAGATGGCGTATCCGGCGCTCAATGCCTTCTAGTTCCTCGGGCATGGAGTCCATTTCCAGCCGCAGCTTGGCGGCGGCCTCGTCGATCAGGTCGATGGCCTTATCGGGCAGGAAACGCTCGGACAGGTAGCGG
>RFHL01000707.1 GCA_003696875.1 Bacteroidota bacterium
AGCTGACGTAACTCCAGCCAACACTTGAAGCCAATAATTTCATCACACATCGAAGTAGAACCCCAAGGTACCCAGTTTCTCCCGTCCCCTTGCGCTAAGGGAGCATACAGCCAAGGACTTCAGCCGAAGACTGCAGGCACCGCTCGTCCCTGTCCCCCAGCCATCCTTCCCCCCTGCCAAGGCAGGGCCTGCGTGGGTGGGCTGGGGGCACGATGCAGGCGTGGCGGCGAGGCGAGACGCATAAAACGGAAGTCACGAGTTGCACATCGGATGTGGGGGGTCCTCCGGCTCAACGCCAAGGCGGAATCCAGGAGGCATCCGTGTGCCGCAACGGGCTGGGGCGTTTTCCAGGCGTGCCCAGGGGATCCCGACGTGTGTGTTGCCTCGTGTGTGGTCTCTCTAGCCTCTAAGTCAGGACAAAGTCAGCCGCGGGCCTGCTAGGGCCAGAGTATTGCCCCGCGTGGATGCCGTGCCGACGCGTTTCCCAACCTGGTTATCCGGGCGCGATCTCCAACCACCCGTACACTTGCTTGGCGGACCCGCGGGCGGCGTAGCGGGTGCCACTCCACCAAGCCGAGGAGGTGCGGAATTATTTGATTTCACGGGAGCTGATCCCCGTGCATGTTTGCCCACCGCCTCTTCAAGGCTCTTCCGCGAGGGTGGGGGGTGCAAGGTACATTAAGTTTGCATATATAGGTTTGCAGCTGCACAGTTGCTCTTGCTGTGTGCGTTAAATGTGACTCTTAGTAAAACAAAATCATTCGAAAAAAACACGTGTTTTGTCTCCGCTATAAAAGGTGATGCGGGTGGCCACTGTGCGGGGGTACCCTACACCCGCGGTGCGGCCCCACTGCGAAGGCGGTGCGTACGTGGGCGGCCAGTGGGTCCCGTTGGAGGAGTGCCAGGAAAAGTTCCTAGGAACCTCTTCTCTCCCGTCGACCGCAACATTCTCAGCCGGTGCGAAAAAAAGCGGTGGCACCACGGTTTTCAGGTCACCCGTAGCGCAGTGGAGAGGAGGAAGAGAACCTGGCGAGGGAGCTGTCCAAAACCGCTGCGAAGGTCCTGCTGGTGGACGCTGCAGAGGACGTGGGCAGCGGGGGGCAGACCAAGGCCAACAGCGGGGTCATCCACGCCGGGTACGACTCCCTTCCCGGCACCGCGCGCGCCGCCTTGGCCCACAAGGGATGTTGCATGTTCCCCGGCCTGGATAGGGAGTTGAAATTCGGTTTCCGCAAAAGCGGCTCGGTGGTGGTGGCCAGGTCCGGCGACGATGTGGCGCTGCTGCGTACACTCTTGGAC
>RFHL01000708.1 GCA_003696875.1 Bacteroidota bacterium
AAAAAGCGCTTGGGTATAATCGCGGCGGGAATATGGGAGCGCCTCTCGGTGGGAATACGTTTTAGATACCGGCCTTTGGGCTGTAATTCACGGTTTTGCGCAACAAAGATGCACATTTTTTTGGATACTTTTGCAAGCCGGGATCGGGTGTTAGGGATCTTATTTGCATAGCCGAGTCTGAGGGCCGATCTTCCCGCTACCAAATCGCGACTTCTATGCCTGATTTTCGCAATCGCTGGCTGGCCTATGCTCAGCGAATTCATGCCCTGGCCGTGACGGGGCTTACATACGGGCTGGGGCCTTTTGACCGGGAGCGGTATCAGGAACTGGAGGATCTGGCCCTCGATATGCTGAGTGACCTGGGGGATGGCCCGCCCTTTGACCTCAAGCCGCTGTTTCCGATTGAGCAGGGGTACCAGACGCCCAAAGTGGATGTGCGCGGAGTGGTTTTTGACGAAGACCGCATTCTGCTGGTACGAGAGCAGGACAACCAACGCTGGGCCCTTCCCGGTGGTTGGGCCGATGTGGGCCTTACCCCCGCCGAGAATGTGGTCAAAGAGGTGGAAGAAGAAAGTGGCCTGAAGGTAGAAGCGAAGGCCTTGATCGCAGTTTTGGATAAAAAATGCCATCCCCACCGCCCGGAAGAGCCCCACTACGCCTACAAGATGTTTTTTTACTGTGAAGCGTTTGGAGGGCACCTCCGTACCAGTTACGAAACCACGGAGGTAGGGTTTTTCAGCCGGCATAGCCTGCCCATGCTCTCCGAAAACCGTAACACGCCCGGCCAGATTGAGATGTGTTTTGATTATCACGAGCGCCCGACCCTGGGTACCCGCTTTGATTGAGCCGGCTCGCCGGCGATAGCAGGCTTTCAACTTTCGGAGAGAGTAGCCCTCTTTGTTTCAAAGATGCCATCTCTCGACCCATGACCCTGCACACATATATTTATTTGACTGGCCTGCTCCTCGGTACGGTGGTGCGGGTGATCTACACCCGTCGCTATCGCCGTGAGCAGTGGCAAGAGCGCCGTGATACCCGTACGGATCGGCTGCTGCTGGCCCTTATCGGTGTGGCCATGTTGTTGCCACTGGCAGCCATTTTTTCCGATTGGCTCACGTTTGCCGACTACGCGCTGCCCCGCTGGACGCTGGTTCCCGGAGGCCTGCTGACCATCGCCTTCGTCTGGCTATTATGGCGCTCTCATGCCGACCTGGGGGACAACTGGGCCAAGACTCTGGAGATCCGGCAGGCGCACCAGTTGGTGAGCTCGGGTGTATACCGGCGCATGCGGCATCCGATGTATGCCGCGCATCTGCTTTGGGGGCTGAGCTTACCTTTCCTGATCGGTAACTGGCTGGCCGCGGCCCCGCTCTTCCTCACTTCCTGGCTGCTGTATCGCTATCGTGCGCCCCAGGAAGAGGCCATGATGATCGATCGTTTTGGGGAGGCCTATCTAGCGTACCGTTCCCGCAGCGGCAGCATTTGGCCCCGAGGGTAGCGGCTTGGATGGCGAGTCCGCAGGCTGTATCTTTCTTTCCCCTGAGGGCACTGCCTTGCTCCTTGTTTGCTCATCTTAATCCCGCCTTTCCTATGCGGTCCCTATGTGTGTTGATTTTCGGGCTAATCAGCCTGCTATCCCCGCTTGTTGCCCAACAAACGCTGCTCGGAGGCTTCTTTTACCAGGGGGTATGGCGTGACTACCGCCTCTCGGTCCCGGCGACCTACACCGGGGAGAGCCCCGTACCCCTGATTGTAAACCTGCACGGTTTGGGGTCCAATGCCTACGAGCAGGAGCTTTACGCCAATTTTCCCGCCGTGGCCGATACGGCCGGATTCCTCACCGTCCAGCCCAACGGCATCGCCAACTCCTGGAATGCCGGCTTCATCATCGGCGGGCCCGATGATCTGGGTTTTCTGACTCGGCTGGTCGATCACCTGGCGGAAAGCTATGCGCTGGACCCGGCGCGGATCTACGCCACCGGTATGTCCAATGGCGGCTTTATGAGTCACTACCTCGCCTGTGAGCGATCTGGTCGCTTTGCCGCCATCGCCTCGGTGACGGGTACGATGAGCCCCTTTGTCTACCAGAACTGTGATCCGGGCCGGCCGGTGCCGGTCATGCAGATCCACGGCACCGCCGATGCGGTGGTGCCCTACGGCGGCAGTGCCGCCTTTGTGCCGGTTGACAGTCTGGTGGCCTTCTGGGCGGCCTACAATCAGTGCGATCCGGTCCCGGACACCTCGCTGGTGCCGGACGTGATCCCCTGGGATAGCAGCACGGCGGTCCGTTACACCTATCTAGGGGATTTGGCTGAGAGCGAAGTCGTGCTCTATCGGGTAGAAAATGGGGGCCATACCTGGCCGGGGGCTATCTCGCTGCCCGGGACCGTCACCAACCTCGACTTTCGGGCGAGTGTGGAGATCTGGCGGTTTTTCCGGAGGCATCCGCATCCGGATCCTGAGCCACTGGGGACCACCACGGCCCTGGAAGCCGGACCGGAGGCCCTGCAGGCCGGGCCTAACCCCTTTGCTGAAGCGCTCCACCTCTCGTATCGGGGATCAGGAGAGGCGCAGGTGACGGTCTACGATGGGCAGGGACGGAAAGTCTATGCTGCCCGTTTGTGGGCTGAACAGCCCCATCGTATCGACACGCGGCCCTGGGCCGCGGGGGTGTACCATCTGCAGCTAGAAAGCCCCCAGGGGAGCTTGCACCGGAAACTGGTCCGGCCGTAGGGAAGGAGGGATTCCGGATTCTTGCCTATCTTTGCCCGGCAAATCCACCCGTCCTTTTTCAAAATGGACCTATTCTCAACCGCTATTTTTCCTCATGAATCGACTGTTTATCATACTCCCTC
>RFHL01000709.1 GCA_003696875.1 Bacteroidota bacterium
AGATCATGGTCCCGGCAAGCCGGGAAGTTTGGCGGGCCAAACGAGGCATTTTTCAACGCAGAGATGCGGAAAAAGATGCAGCGATCACCCATCATTCGGCACTTGACAGAGCACTAGTACCGGGGGGTATTGCTCCTACCAGGCTTTCGTACGCGCAAGGCTGACATGGAGCGTATGATGGGGCTTAGCGAGCCGGTGGATTTTATCGAAGACAGAGACCTTTCCTGGGGCGCACGCCTGCGCCAGTTTCCCGCCATGCTGGCCTTGGGCGCCCGTATGCTGTGGCGTTTTGCCCACCTTGACCGTAAGGGGGACGATTTTCAGGCCTATTTTGCTCAAACCTACGCCACCTTCGATCGGGTCCACCTGCACGAACTGGACCTGAGCCAGTTGCTGGCCGAGTTGCGGCGGGCCGATCAGGAGCTTCTCCAGCACTGGGAGACCCCTATCGTCAATGATTTCTATGTCATGATCTTCAACGGCCGGGTGGCCCGTCGCTTGCAGGCGGCCGGGCTTCCGCCCGACCTGCAGAACCGTCTGCTGGCCGGGGAACCAGGGATTGAGAGCACCGCCCCGACCCACTTCCTCATGGACCTTGCCGCTCAGGTACGGGCCGATGCCGCCCTGCGGGCGGCCTGGGAGGCCTATACCGATGCACAGCTGCATCGGCTGCTGGCCCGGGATTTTCCGGCCTTCCATGCGAGCTGCCAAACCTACCTGGATCGCTACGGCGACCGCTGTATGGGCGAACTCAAATTGGAGTCCGTCAGCCTGCGGCAGGACCCGAGCTTTATGTATGCCATGATCCGGGCTTACCTGCCCCGGCCCGAGCTGACCGCTGACCATCTGGGCGCGCGGGAGCAGGTCATGCGGCAGGAGGCGGAAGCCGAAGCCCGGGCGGCGCTCTCGCGCCGCGGCTGGCGACAGCTGCGCCGCGACCTGCGTCGCTGGCGGGCAGGGGTGCGCCAGCGCGAAAACATGCGGCTGGCCCGCACCCGGGTTTTCGGCCTGCACCGCGACCTCTATCTGGAAATCGGTCGCCAACTGGCGAAGGCAGGGGTTTTAAACATG
>RFHL01000710.1 GCA_003696875.1 Bacteroidota bacterium
CTTCGGGGGGCCTGGCCCCCCGAAGCCGGGAAAGGGCCCCGCTACCGGAGCAAATTCCAGTATATCAAAGGGGTCCGGATCGGTACCCAGGATGTCATAACAAAGCGGCTCATTGGGGTCCAGGATGACTGTATCATGGCTGGCCCCATTCCCCCCGGAAACAATGGTGTGGCTGATCTGGGGTTTTTCAAAGGTCCCCACCACTACATAAGTGGTGTCAAAGACAATGTTAAATCCGGGACAATCACTGGGGTCCTGTCCGCCCACGATCAGCAAGACGGTATCGCCTTCATTTTCGCAAGGAATCTGCCAGCAAACCTGACCAATCGTAGGATTGATACCCGATTGGGTGAGGGTAGCATAGGGTTGCGGAGCTGTCCCACCCAGCCCAAAAGCCGCGCTCGCCGGGAAAAGCAGCACACTGTCGGCAGGGTCGGGGTCAGAGACCGACACATCATAGCAAAAGCTCTGCAACGGCATGACGAAGATGGTGTCGCCATTGGTATTGCTCAATGGCGGCGCATTGCTGCTGATGAGCGGCTCATCGCCTTGCGGCGAACAGGCGATGACATTGATCTGAAAGTCCCGTTTGTTCTCGCTGAGCAATACGCCATTGCGGTATTCCTTGACTGACACGGCAAAAACCGATAGCCCGATCTGGGTGGGGGTCAGGGTAAGGATGCCAGACTGGGCATCCATGTTGAAGGTCCCACCTCCGAAGGGATCGTTGAAGCTGTAGCCCGGGAGAAAGTTGACGTTCTGGTAGGGCGGGGGACCCATAGGGTTAGGGAAAAAGCCCCCCAGGGTTACCACCGGATTGAATTGAGTCGCCCCCTGGTTGTTGGTATTGACCCCCGTAAAGGGGTTGGAGATGCTGTACACGAGCGAATCCCCGTCCACATCTGTCGCCGAGTGGTCAAAGGTAAAGGGCTCGTTCACACAGAGGAAAAGCGGCGGGAGGTTGTTAAAGGTCGGCATGGAGTTGCAGCCCGAGGCCTGGTTGAACCCAGGCACGTGGGCCACCACCGTGATGCCCTGGTTGCCGAATATGTTGTCCACCACATTGTTGCGGCAGCAACGGGCCCAGCCCAGGTCATAGCCGCCCACCTGCGGCGGCAGGGTGACCGTGGTCACGTAGTCTACATACTCAATACAAAGGTTTTGCGGCGAACCGGTACAGCTGCTCCAGTCGACCGGCAGATTCTGAATGGCGGAATTATTCAGGGGAATATTGACCGTATTGAAAAGACTGCCATTGATGCTTCGAAAGATGAAGAGGCGGATGTTGTTGTCAAAATCGGCCTGTCCGTTGAAGCAGTCCCGATAGACCGTTACCCGGACCTCATAGGTCTGGGTAGCGGAGTTGAGACAGGTATATACGATCTCAGCGCCCGTGATGTGGGTGGCCTGGAGCGAAAGAAGCGGAGCAAAAAACCACAGGACTAGCCATAAGGGACGCGACCAATCCAGCTGGGCAAACCGTTTACGTACCATGTAGGAGTGAATAGGGGGAAAGCGAACAATACAAAAGCAGGACCTAAGCCTGGCATCAGCCAGGTAGGAACACCAACAAACAAATCATCCCCTTTGTGTATGGTAAAAAACCCGTCAAATATGCGGGAAAAGTCGATCAATGAAAAACCGTAATGGTCCCGGTTTTCTCAATTTTTCTTCCCTGATAATCAATTGCGTACAACCGGTAGATATACACCCCTTCCCGCACCAGGCTTCCCTCTTGGGTGTGTCCGTTCCAGCTAAAATCCAGATTATCGGTTTGATAAATCCGCTGGCCCCAGCGGTTGTAAACCTCAAAGGTCAGGGATTGCAGCAGGCGGTGCTGTATAAAGAACTGATCGTTAAAGCCGTCGCCGTTAGGGGAGAAGGCGCTGGGAACGTGGGCGCTGATGACCTCTCGTACCTCGACCACATCCTCCAGGGTGTACTGACAGCCAAAGATGTCTTCCAGATCGACCTGCACCTGATAACGGCCCGGATTTAGGTAGGCATGCGCCGGAGTGGGATTCTCTGAGCGATTGCCGTCGCCAAAATTCCACAGGTAACGCGCCATGGACCGAGTGCTGCCGACCTCAAAATTCACCAGGGCTTGTGGCAGCTCAACCGAAGCCTGATCCATGATCAGCTCCAGCCCCGCCGGATCAAAGAGGTGGGTCGCCAGCGGGACCTGCGGTCCCAGACAGCCCCGATTGGAGACGGGCTGTACGTAGTAGGTTTCCCCCAAGACCACCGGAGGGGTGGCAAAGGTATATCCATCCTGGAAGGGCCGGGTATCGTCCAAACCCCGGTACCAATCGATCCGATTGGTGTGGGCGCCGGGTATGGCGATCAGGAAACCCTGTTCCCCAAAGCAGACGGTATCGCCCACTACCTCAGGAGCTTCCGGCAAGGGCCAGATCTCCACATTCTGAGTCCGGCTGCTGACGCAGCCTTTGTCGGTCCAGGTGGTGAGGATCACCGGGTAGGTGCCGGCACGGGTGTAGACGTGGCCCGGCACGGGCAGGCTGCCCGTTTGGCTGCCATCGCCCCAGTCCCAGGTCCAGGAGGCGATGTAATCGCCGGTGACGGTGTCCACCACGGTACTGGTATTCTCGAAGCGCGCACTATCCAGTGCGCAGGCGGGCACGCGGGTAAAGGCAGGATTGGGCAGCGGATAGATGGCCGACACGGCCTCCGTACTGTCCAGGCAGCCAAATTCCGAGGCTACCCGCAGGGAAATCGTATACAGACCAGCTTGGACATAGGTAATCCCCGGGGCGATCTGCGTGCTGCTGCGGCCATCCCCAAAATCCCACCAGTAGTTGGTCAGGCGAGAGTCATCTCCGATGGTGGTCAGGTTTTCCAGCTCAAACCCGGTGCGGGCACAGACGGAGTCCAGGGTAAACGCGGCTTCGGGCAGGGCATAGACCCGCACCGAGTCCGAAAAATCATCGGTACAACCAAATTCATCTGTCACCACCAACCCGACTGCTTTCCAGCCAAAATCGGCGTACAGATGCACCGGGCTGACCTCGGTGGTGGTGGTCCCATCGCCCAGGCTCCAGCCATAGACCAGTTGGGTGCCGGTCCCGGCCTGTGAGGTATTGGTAAAGGGGATTTCAAAACCCAAACAGGCGTTTTCGACGGTGAAGCCGGCCTCGGGATTGGCGTAGACAAAGGCGTCTTGCCGCAGGCTGTCGATACAGCCTCGCTCAGTGGTCGCCACCAGCAAGGCACTGTAGGTGCCGCTTTGAGCATAGGCATAGATCGGCGCCGGGCTCGTGCTGCTGCTATCATCCCCAAACTCCCAGGCATAAGTAGTTCCGGGCCGTATGTCATTAACAAAGATGCTGACTTCTCCCAGACAAACCGGGTCCACCATAAAGTTGACCACGGGCAGGGAATCCACCAACAAGCTCTGGGTCACCGTATCGGCACAGCCAAAGCTGTTCTCCACTACCACGCTGCTGGTATAGGTGCCCGGCGCGGGATAGGTGTACACCGGCTCGGCACTGACGGAAGTGCCGCCATCGCCAAAACTCCAGTTCCAAGTGACAAGGGTATCATAGGGAGTCTCTACCTTAAAGCTGATGTCCTCCCCCAGACAGACGGTATCCGGACTGGTGTTGATGGTGGCAAAATTTCCTGGCCTCACGATCACCGCCATATCCTGTTCATAGATACAGAAACCCATTAGGGCATTGGTAGTCAGGTGATAATAGGCGGTATCCTCCGTCACACCGGTATGCTCCAGGTACAGCTGGGGATCTGAGGTAGTGGAGTCGGTAAGCCCCACACTGGTGTTCCAGTTGTAAATCTGTCCTGGCTCGGGCGGAAAACCAATGGTGATGGCTTCGCCCGAACACATGGAGGTGTCCTCGATGAAGGGAATCTCCGGTTTGTCCCACAAGATCATCACGGCCGTATCGCGGTAGATGCTGTCCCCACACAAGCTACTATCTGCGTAGTAGATCTCCAGCGTTTCGGGCCCCTCCAGCAGGGTATCTTCCAGGATAAAAACCGGCAGGCTCGCCGTCAACTGCCCGGCCGGGATCAGGATGCTGTCCTGTAACGGCAGGAAATCTTCCCCGAAGGTAGCCGATCCGCCCAGGGTGAAGTAGAATATCGAAGTATCAGGCAGAGCCTGCGGCAGTTGGAAGGTAAAAAGGCCATAATTGACACAGCCCTCCACGGCGACATTGGTACCGAGGATGGTCGAATTGACGGCCGAGAGCGTCAGGGTCGGGGTCAAACAGCCGATACCACCGGATTCCAGAAAGACGCCGGAGTCCCAGGCGCCATCCCCTACATCCTGTATGGCGAGGGTGATG
This sequence comes from Bacteroidota bacterium, assembly GCA_003696875.1. GTDB lineage: Bacteria > Bacteroidota > Bacteroidia > J057 > J057 > RFHL01. The sequence continues at coordinate 4,326 of RFHL01000710.1, forward strand.
CGGTAGGTCTGACAGGGGGTCACTTCGGCCACCGCCAGCAGGGGGGTAGTGAAGCCGTCATAGCCGACGGTGGTACCGCCGACATTGTCTACGTAGTACTGCGGGAAGTTGACCGCATTGACATTGTTGATCGAAACCGGCACATTGGTATTGGGAATCAGGGCGATGTTTTGCACCCCATTGAAGCCGGGGCCCTGGATAAAAAAGCCGAAGGCGTCGTTAAAACTCGAGTTGTTGGGTGGGGCAAACTCCGGATATTCCTCCGAAGCAAATACATAGCTGATGGCAATACTGTCACAGAGAGGAGTAATGTCAAAACTGATCACACAGGCATCGAAGGCATTGGAAAGCGGCTCACCGATCTGAGCCGAAAGCAGCGAATCCCCGGGTTCGCCCAGGTTGGTCGTGGTGGAGCCCGAGTTGTTGGGACCCTGGGCCCCCATAGCATTCCCGGTCGAGATGATCACCCCGGTAGAAAGGCCCAGGTTGGAGTTGATTCCGTTAAACTCGGCCATGGCCAAGGAGGTGTCGCAGGTCGTCTGAATGTTGGATACCGTCACCCCGCCGCCAAAGAGCGACTCCAGCAGCTCCGCCGTGGTGAGGGTGTCCCATACCGTCAACTGGGCCTGAGACGTCAAGGGAAGAAACGCTAATCCTAGGAAGAGCAAAAAGGAGTACAGAAATCTTTTCATGCGAAGGCGGATTCGTTCAGGATCAAAAGCACACGCGGGCAAGCAGACATCTTCCCAGGGGCTGTTTAGGAAGCCCCTGGGAAAGTTAGTCTGCCATAGCGTTATTTTCAACATCGCATTGCCTGTCAGCAGTTTCGGATATGGATAAAAATTACGGTTCTCGAATTTCCCCAAGAAAAGCTGGCCTCTTCTTCACCCCAATAGGGTATTTCTTCTGGTCAAGCC
>RFHL01000711.1 GCA_003696875.1 Bacteroidota bacterium
AAAGAAACCCCCGCAGAAATCTGCCAGGGGGGTTGCCGGATATACAAAAAAGAGTTGCCGAAAGGAATAAGCCCGTCAGGGCTTGAGCAACCGCTGATGCCATACCTGCTGGCCATCGGAGAGCCGCAGCATGTAGGTACCGGCCGGCAGCTGAGCCAGATTCAACTGAGCCTCCGGCTGACCAGGCAGCTGGTCAAGCTTGGCCTCCAGAGCCAGGCGACCGTTCATGTCATAGAGGGAGACGGTCAGGTCGGTGGCATCAAGCGTCCCAAGATCGAGGGTCAGGCGATCTTGCACGGGATTGGGATAGATGAGCAAGGGGCTGGGGTTGGTCAAAAAGGCGACCCGGGAATAGGTAATAGATCCGTCATGCTGTACCATCTTCACACGGTAGGCAATGGTGCGATGGGGCTGGGGATCCGTAAAGGAAAAATGTGCCTGCTGGGCCATGGCCTCGGTACAGCGAAACCCACCCAAAAGCTCAAAGGACTGCCCATCGGTCGAGCGCTCCACGGCAAAGTAGGCGGTTTCCTCTCCGGGTATCCCTTGCCAATGAATCTCCACCTGCTCACCGGCCCAGTAGGCCCGAATTTGGGACCAGCCAGTGACAGATGGGCTGTGGATAACAGCGCCCGTAGAGAGAGGAACGTCTGAGGCAAAAAGCGTGCAGGGTAAAAAGGCCAGGATTGTGACCACCAGACGCATATGTCTCTTTATAACTTCCGGAGTCATTGGGTTTCCTGAAAATTGATCACAACCAGATCAGCAGGGCCGAAAATGTTGCGACGAACAAGAGCAGTTGGCGAAAAAAATGCAAAAAGGCGCTAAAGACACAGGAATGGGGAAGAATCAAGCACCTCTTTGTGAGCACTAAGTTACGATATAAAGGGGTCGAAATATCTCCTATGTAATATTTGGGCCAAAAATGCACAAATTTTAAACGGCCATTCTAACATTCACCCCACATGCTGGAAGAATACCGGGAAAAAGGCCCTTCATTCCCCAAAATAAAGAGGTAAGAAATTAGACCCGAATTCCATTTTTGCCCACGCCCTCAACAATTTCTGCACTTCAGATCAAATTCTTACGTCCCCTCGGGGCTCTTGCGTCCCTTGACCGAACGCGAATATATACATAAATATCCATTCAAAAAAAAATATTCCCTGTGACAAAAATCACCCATTGTGCTCAGCCCGGTTCCTTGCGTCCCAGGATTTCATATACCTGAATTTTGTCGCGCTTGCCTTTCACCTCAATCGGATCCCAGGCGCGCCCCTCGACCAGATTCTTGACCTGGGCGAAGACGGCTTCGCTGACCAGGATCGCATTGGGATACTCCTTGGTCAGGGTCTCAATCCGCTTACCGGTGTTGACGGTGTCGCCGGTCACCGAATAAGAAATTTTGTCTTCTGAGCCCAGATTGCCCGCCACGGCCTCCCCGCAGTTGATGCCGATCCCGATATCAAGCGAATGCCCGATGCGCTCCTGGTAGCGCGCGTTCAGTTCTTCCCGCTTCTGCATCATGTCCAGCGCGCACAGCACGGCGTGCTGGGCATTGGCATCTGTAGCCAGCGGCGCCCCGAAGCAGGCAAAGATCTCGTCTCCGACAAACTGATTCACCGTCCCCCGATGTCGCTTGACGACCTGGGTCATCGTGCTGTAGTAGTCGTTGAGAAAAGCGACGACCTCCTTGGGCGTCATGGCCTCGGACATAGGGGTAAAGCCTCTGATGTCACAAAACAATACGGCGATCTCGACCTGATCTCCCTCAAAGATGGAATCGGCCGTATCCTGCAGCGCTCGCTCCACGACCGTCTTGGGGACATACTTCATGAAGAGCTTGAGCGTCCGCTCCTGCTCGGCGACCTTGGTGTGCAGCTCCGAGATCAGCCGGCGATTGTGCTGCTGCAGGTTGTAGAGCTGCCGGGCGTTTTCGATGGTCATCCGTAGCTCCTGCTCGTCCCAGGGCTTGGTGATGTAGCGAAAGATGCGGCCGCTGTTGATCACATCAATGATGGCCTCCATATCGCTGAAGCCCGTGAGCACCATGCGAATGGTGTCGGGATACTCCTTGAGGGTTTTTTCCAAAAACTGTACCCCCGTCATACCCGGCATGCGCTGATCCGTGATGATCAGCTGGATGTGATGTTGCCGCAGGATGTCCATCCCTTCCTCTCCTCCCTGTGCGGTATAGATGGTATACTCCCGCCGAAAAGTAGCCTTGAACGACACCAGGTTCTGGGGCTCGTCGTCGACGTAGAGGATGGCAAATTCTTTGTGCATCGCAGTACGGATCGTGCGTTAAGGCTGGTCAAACATGGGCCCTGCAGGCCCATCAAGGAGCGGAACCCGCGCAATATAGTGATCATTATCTATAAAGAAGGCTGGCTTGCGGTCACACAGGAAGCCGTAGCGGGCTTCCAGGTTACGTAGTCCAATGCGGGTCGAGTCGCTCTTACCGTCCCGAGGCTGGTAGGTGTTCTTGACGACAAACCAATCCGGCCCGTCTGAATAGAGCTCAATGGTCAGCGGTTGTGCCTGCGAAACGATGTTGTGTTTGATGGCGTTCTCGACCAGGAGCTGCAGGGTAAGCGGGGGAATGTAGCGGTTGAGCTCACCTTCCTGAACCTGCAAATACCACTGCAGCCGGTTGCCAAAGCGGATTTGCTGTAAAAAGAGGTAGCTGCGGATAAAATGCAGTTCCTCGTCCAGCGTTACCCGCTCCTCGTCCTTGAGTTCGAGCACGTACCGATATACCCGGGTGAGCTTGGCGATAAAGCGATCGGCGAGATCGGTATCCTCATGGATCAGCGAGCTGAGGGCATTGAGGCAATTGAAGAGGAAATGGGGATTAACCTGGTTCTTGAGGGTTTCGAAGCGGGACAGAATATTTTGTCGCTCCTGCTGCGCGGCGCGCAGCTCCAGTCGTTGCTTTTCGGCGGTCAGGTGGCGGTTTTCCTGCCGCAAGGCATAGGCTTCCAGCCCCTTGTCGATGATCAGCTTGAGCTCTTTGTGGTTCCACGGCTTGGTGATGTAATAATACACCTGTCCTTTGTTGATGGCCTCAATGATGGCTTGCACGTCGCTATAGCCAGTCAGCACCATGCGCACCGGCTCAGGGTGCCGGGGCAGGATACGCTCAAAAAACTCCACGCCGGTCATGCTGGGCATGCGCTGGTCGCTGATGATCACCTCCACCTCCGGATGCGTATCCAGCAGGGCGATGGCTTCCTCCCCGCTCTGAGCGGTGAGCACCTCATAGGTGCGGCGAAAGGAGGCCTTGAAAGCGATCAGGTTTTGCCGTTCGTCGTCGATGTAGAGAATGGTAGGCATAAAAGAAAAAATAGATAAATCACGAAAACGGCGGCCCCGACAGGGCCGAAAAGGCTCAGTCAGGCTGGTCCATGGGCAACATCAGCGTAAAGGTCGTTCCCGCTCCGGGGACACTGTTTACCTCTATTTTTCCCCGGTGCTGCTCCACAATCCCAAAGCTAATGGCGAGGCCCAGGCCGGTACCTTCGCCGACGTCCTTAGTGGTAAAAAAGGGCTCAAAGATGCGCTGCTGCACCTCCGGGGGCATCCCGCCCCCGTCATCGGTGATCAGGATGCGTACGCAGGGCACTGCCTGCTCCAGGCAGCCCGGCTCCAGCTCGGTCTGCACCCGGATGTGCCCGATGTAGCCATCGGCGCCGGTGGCGCCTCCCGCCCGGGCCCGGGTCTCAATGGCCTGGATCGCATTGGCGATGATGTTCATGAATACCTGATTGAGCTTGCCCGGCAGGCAAGCCACCAGGGGCAGCTGCCCGTATTCCCGCGTGACCTCAATGCGGCCCTTGAGCTTGTGCGACAGCAGCCGTAGGGTCGAGTCCATACCCGTGTGGATGTCCACTTGCTTGAAGGTATCCAGCTCGCTACGCGAAAAGGCCCGCAAGCCCTCCACGATTTCCCTCGTCCGGTTGGCCCCTTCCTCAATCCCTTTCAGCAGCTGATCCATTTCGGTAAACAGGTAATCCGCCTCAATCTCGCGAGCATAAGCCAGGACCTTATGCAGGGCCGCGACCACATCATCGGCATCCTCCACGGCGCAGAGGCGCCGGAAGAGGGTGCGCACTTCCTCAAAATCCCTCCGCAATGGCCCCACATTGCCCTTGACATAGTTGATGGGGTTGTTGATCTCATGGGCAATGCCAGCGGTCAGCTGGCCCAGGGAGGCCATTTTCTCGGCATCGATCAGCTGCGACTGCATCGCCCTGAGCTGGGAGAGCGTTTCTTCCAGGGCTTTGTTTTTCTCTTCTACCAGA
>RFHL01000712.1 GCA_003696875.1 Bacteroidota bacterium
GGTGCATGGTGGCTCAGGCTCATAAGCCGAATGTCGAAGATTCGAATCCTGATACTCCCCCAGTAAATTGTTGCTCTTTTTTCTAACCATAACGCTGGACCGCCTCAGTGGGGACGGAAGACTCGGTCGAGATGGATACGGGCGAGGCTGAGGACTTGCAGCCCATATTCTGGCGATTGTGGGCATGTCGAAACTGAACTTTCACTTGATTTGGAAGCGGTCTTCCGCAAGAATTGGTGTTGCATCAAGAGAAGGGCTGGCGCCCTCGCCAACCTGCCGATCCGCGGCAAGGTGGTTCCCGTGACAGACGGGATGCGGTCTCGATAGAGGCAAACAAAGCGGATGTAGCGCCAGTCCTCCTCAGCCAGACGCTGAAGGAGGATTTTTCATGTCTGATACAGAAAAGCGGTGGGTGGACCTCGATCCCGAAGAGGTTGAGAGCCCATATCTGCGCAATCTCATCGCAGAGAGAGGTGGCGAGATCGACGACGAACTGCGTTCCCTCATGTATCTTGAAAAATACATGCGCGTGGAGCCCAGAAGCGCACGGATGATCATTCGCATGATGATCAGCGGCATCGCCCACCAGTACCCCCTCGAAGCGGAGATCATGCATCGCGAACTGGCTACCGGTCAGCCTGTTGACCCTGCCGAGATGGATGACATCAGGAGGGCTGCCCCCGAGCGGGTCAAGAACTTCGACATTTCAATAAGGCCGCGCGGAGCGGGCTGGGCAAAAGCCCGGTTGGAACCGGGAAAGACCGGTTCCCAAGACCTGGTCCTTAGCGGTCTTCCTGCAGGCAAGAAAAAGCGCAACGATCGGAAATGACAGCCATGAAACTACCCAACGTCAGAAGGAGTGGGGAACGGGCCTACCCCTACAGGGTCGAAGTCTGCTTCATGGATGAAAGAGACGGGGCCATCTATGAGGTGGTACGATCAGTCACCCATTACAGTCCGACCCAAAAGGTCAGATCAAGCTCGACCCGGCTGATTGGTTTTGTGGGCCGTGGCCCGGAAGAAGCCAACCGACGACGGCACCGATGACCGCGTCGATGCGCTACGACCTGGTCGATTGCCCGCACAGGGGAGCTGCTCGCCTGGCGAGAGCTCCGA
>RFHL01000713.1 GCA_003696875.1 Bacteroidota bacterium
ATGGAAGGCAACGGTTGCAAGGGAAAGCCTGTTCCCCCGGAGATGGAGACCACGCCTTTCGGGACGGCCAGCCAGAGGAAAAAGGGCTGGTCGCGGGGGCGCTCCCGCAGCAGGTCCACCCAGAGGGCTTCGCCTCCCGGCCCGGTATCCTCGGTCCGGATCTCGTCAAAGCCCCGCCGGGGGGCGGGGCCCATGTGCCACTTGCCCGACTGCGCCGTGTAGTAGCCAGCCGCTTGTAGCTGTTCGGGAAAGGCGGGGATCTCCTCCGGCAGCGGCATGTGCAGCTCGGGTGCGCCCGTATTGTGCGGGTAGCGGCCCGAGATCAGGCTGCAGCGGCTGGGCGAGCAGGAACTGGTGGTCAGAAAAGCCCCGTCAAAGCGCAGCCCCTGCGCGGCGAGGCGGTCGAGGTGGGGCGTCTGTACCACCGGGTGGCCATAGCAGCCGAGATCGTTCCAGCTCACATCGTCGGCGATGATGAAGACCAGATTGGGCGGCTCGGCCGCCGGTCGACTACCGAGGAGAAGGACAGAGAGAAGGGCGAGGAACAGGAGGCGCATGGGGGAAGGATGTCAAGCCGGAAGCATATGCCTTTGGCGAAAAGAGTCCTGCCGGATCGACAGCAACCCCTTTCACTGGGAAAATACGGTTTTTTCCGACTTGGGCCATCCGGCTCACTCCCGCCTCAACCCCAGGGCCAGGTCTGGCCCGAAGGGGGGCGTGGCGAGCACCAGTTCGCCGCCGGGATGCTGAATGGGCAGGGCCTGTGAGCGGTCTCCCGTGGCGGGATTGAGCCAGGTGGCTTGCCAGGTGCCAGCGGGCAGGTCAAGGCGCAGGGTGGCGGGCCCTTGCCCGTGGAGGTAGACGGCGCAGGCCTGCCCCGGGTCGTGCAGCAGATAGGCGCGGGCGCCCTCGACCCGCCAGAAGGTCTGCCGGTCGGGCTGCATACGCCAGAGGCTAAAGCTGGTCAGAAATTCCCGCAGCAGCTTGAGCTGCTGACGCAGTTCTGGGCCGCCCCCGCCGGGGGCGTCGTTGGGGCCGCGGCCATCTTCGGCCCCGACATAGAAGCTGTAATCCAGGTTGTTAAACACCCCACCGCCGGCGAGGAGGAAGGCCCAGGCCTGGGCTCGGTAGGTGCTGTCGGCGCTGCCGGCAAAGCCCGATTCGTCAAAGCTCAGGACCCGCCGCTGCCCATAGTTGTCCCAGGCGGCATGGGGATAGGCGTAGTGAAAGTTGAGGATGGAGACCCGGGGATCGATCTCGGCAACCGGATAGCCATAGTTGCAGTAGTTTTGGGCAATGAGGTGTTGCTGGGGCAGGCGGGCCTCTTCCTCAGTGATCCAGTCTACCACGCGGCGCTGCCAGGCCAGGCTAGCGGGGGTCGCCACTTCCACGCGATTGTTCCAGTGGCCGCCTACCTGTGGCTGATCTCGCAGCGCCCAGGCGAGAGAGGGGTTGAGGATGTCAACCAGACGGGTCTGGTCGGCCCACGGCTCGTTCTGGATTTCGAAAAAGAGGTTGTCATGGGCATTGACGGCGCGGACGATCTCCCGTACCATGGCCTCCTGATGGGCCAGCAGATTGCCGTTTTCCAGGGTCGGAAAGACGCGATGTCCCTCGATCGCGTCGGTACCGTTGATGTTGTTGGCCGGATGCAGGGGGCTGCGGGCCCAGGCCCCGGGCTGGTACTGCGAGGTGAAGAAGGTCAGCTCGACGATGATGTCGCGCTCGGCCGCCAGCCGCAGGAAGTCGTCCAGCCGGGCAAAGTAGGCCGTGTCCCAGCGGCTGAGGTCAAATTTGTTGCCGCCGTTGGCGTAGCCGGGTACCTCGCTGCGGGCCCAGGGCGCCAGCAGGTCCCCGGCCTCGGGGGCGAGGGTGTTGTGCCCGATGCCAAACTGCCCCGGGAACTCGCAGTACACCCCGGTGAAGATGCGGGTGTAGTTCATCCCGTCGGCCGCCAGGGCGTCGAGATAGGTCCGGTAGTCAAAGGCGCGGTTGAGCAC
>RFHL01000714.1 GCA_003696875.1 Bacteroidota bacterium
ACTATATCCTATGCCCCTTACCGTTGAAAAGGGGACACGTAAAATACCAGACCGGTGGTCAGGAAAAAGTAGCTGTCCTTCGCGCCGGGATTCCCACGCTTGGTACCCGCCGGAAAGATCCCCTCGGATCGGTTGGAGAGCAGCGCGGCCATGGACATCCCGGTGGCGGCCAGGGCCTCGGTTTCGGGATATTCCGTACTCACGTCGTCCAGGTAGTCGGTAAAGGTATGCCGGTATCCCACCTCGGCTCGCAAGCCCAGTTGTGGGGCAAAACGCATCTCCACCCCCAGCCCGAAGGGCAGGCTCATCTGGGTCAGGGAGTAGGGGAGAAGCGCCGATCCGGGGATATTTTGCCCCTCCGTCCCCAATGGCTGCAGGGCATGCCACTGCCCCTCGTACTGGGCCTCCGGGCGAAAGCGAAAGATGGCTACCCCCCCAAAAAGGTAGGGGCTGAGGTGAGGTTTCTTCAAAAAACTGCGCCCGAAGCGCCGATCCCGGAAAACATGCCAGACAAATACCGCACTCCCCTCAGTGAGGGGACTGCGAAAGTGCAGGTTGCGTTTTTGCCGGGTGGGATCAGAGGCCAGGGAGTCGGCGGCTCCCAGTGAGCCATGACTCAGGCCCAGCCGCAGGCTGAGCGTCGGCATCAGATACACACTGGCCGACAAGGTGCCCGCCGGCCGCAGGAGCTTCGGATTGAGCCCTTCGGTGAGGTCACCGTAATAGTAGGAGGTGCCTCCGCCGAGGCCAAAACTGTAGGTGCGTTGGGCGGCAAGGAGCAGGGGGATAGCCAGCAAGGCCATCAGGCCGGATACCCGTAGGTGGTAGCGGTTCATGTTGGATTGTGTTTGATCTCGGGCCTGGAGGTGACAATAGCCGTCCCAAGCCCGGAGATAATTTCCCGCCTCCCCAAGCAAGAAGCAAGACAAAAACGCCGGGAATATTAGATCCCAAACGGAAACCCTGGGCGTTGATCGGCGTAATGGGCGCTGGCTTTTGTGCCTTTTTCGCCGCCAAAAGGATTGTGTATCTTGCGGCCCGATTTTGGTCTCGTATCTGAGTCTTATGCGAAACAACCTGCTGCTTGGGGGTGCCCTGGTCCTTCTTCTGGGAGGATACTTTCTCTTTGTCTATGACCGGGACGATACCTCGCTTCCGGCCGATGAGGTCGCTTTTGCGGTGGAGGACACCGCAGCGATCTCCCGCATCGTGCTCACCCGCTACGTACAGGGCGAGGCGGTGGCCCGGGTGCAACTGGATCGAAACGAAACCGGCTGGACGCTGGATGGCAAATACGCTGCCTTCCTGCCGCGGGTGCGGCAGATGCTCAAGGCCCTCCACCTCCTGCACCTGAAGGAGGTACTCCACGATCAGGGCCTGGAGACGGCCGGCCGCCTGCTGGAGACGGTCCACACCCGCGTACAGCTGTACGACGAGGCCGGCAAACGCATCAAGACCCTGCGTGTTGGCACCCAAACCAAGGATGCCCGCGGCACCCTCATGCAGATTGAGGGAGCTGATCAGCCCTATGTCGTGGAGCTCCCCGGCCTGCAGGGCTATGTCAATGCCTATTTCCCGATGGAAACAGACCTTTGGCGGGAAAACCTGCTCTTCATCGCCGACTCGGCGCGCATCCAGGAGCTGGCGATCTCCTATCCGGATGCCAGTTCCTCTTTCGTCCTGCGCCGCCCCGCCCCCGGGGCGGCCTGGCGCTTTGTGGGGCGCGAGCAGGCCCCCGATACGGCCCGGCTGGCTGCTTATTTCGCCAGTTTCACGGGCCGGGTCTATGCCGAGAGCTTTGCTGAGGCCAATTATCCCGGGATGATGGCCAAACTCCAGACACAGGACCCCGATATCGTCTTCAGTGTGAGCTATTTCGAGGGCGAAACCCGCCGCCTACGGCTCTACGACCGCAGCGACAACCTCAACGGTTTCTTCGGCTGGATCGAGGGGGAAGACGAATTGCTCACCATCCAGCACTTTGTTTTCGACAAATATCTGATTCAGGCTGCCGATCTGTTGGGGCCGGCGCTTTAGTAACGCGAGAAAAATAACTTCCCGATTTTGCGCCGAGACCTTGTGCGCAGACAAGGAAGAAAAACCGAGCCTGGCGGGCCAAGTGAGGCTTTTTCTGACGCCGTATGCGGGCAAGGGATC
>RFHL01000715.1 GCA_003696875.1 Bacteroidota bacterium
GTGATGGGCAGGGGGCCGGCATTACGGATACGGAAGGTCACCGTCCGTTCCTTGTCCGAGTCGAGAACGCCGACATTTTGTGAGACCGACTCAAAGGCCAGGTTGCCCTGCTGATGGACGAAAGTGCTTGATTGCCCCCCGTCGTCGGGGGCAGCCACTTTACCCTTGATGTAGAGGATCATAGGGCGCTCGACCGAATCATAGGTGACCGTGACGGTTTTGGTAAAAGGACCGGGAGCGGCAGCATTGAAGCGAACCTTGATGTCGCCGGTAGCACCGGGAGCGATGGGATCCTTGGTCCAGGCCGGGGTGGTACAGCCACAGGAAGCCCGCACGCGTTGCAGGGTAACGGGTTCTTCCGATTGGTTGGTAAAGGAGAAGGTATGCTCGACCGGGGTGCCGCGCGGAATCTCCCCAAAATCATGCGTCGTTTCTTCGAAACGGATCTTGGTGGGGTTTTGGGCGGAGAGAGGCAGGCTGAACAAGCAGCAGGTGAGAACCAGCAGACTGGTGATGTTCACTTTCATGGCAATTGCCTTTTTACTCGTGATAGGTACAACCGAGACGCCCCGGAAAGGATAACCTAATCCGGGTACATATTCCGGACCCGGGGCCATTCATCATAACGCAGACAAATATACGATTCTTATGCCAAAGAAGCCGAGACCATGCGGGATAAAACTTACACCTCTGGGCTTTCTGCCTCATACTCGGCGAGTAGCTCCCCGATTTCCCGCTCCATTTCTGGCAGTCGGTAGGGATGGTGATGGCGATACCACCAAAGGACCACGCCCATCAGAAACAGGGAAACAAGGAGAAAGGCCCCGGCGGCTATTTGGCTCCGGGTATCCTCGGGGAGCGGGGTTTGCCAGAAAAAGATGGCCCCACTGGTCAGCAGCAGGCCTGCCAGCAGGCGCTGCCCCCAGCGATGGAGGCGCAGTTGCCCCCGCAGCTGCCGCAGGTAGGCGCGCTGCGAGCGCGCCGGGACCCGTAGCAGCTGGCGCTGCTGGTAGGCCAACAGGCCGCGCCAGGCGGCCGCGGTCCAGGCGATCAGGGCCAGGAGTCCAAAGTGAGGGAGGGGCTCCGGACTGCCGTACCGGCTGCCCCAAAGCGCGGCAAATAGTAGTCCGAATACGGCCATGATGATCATGGCCGCTACCTGGCTGCGAGGCCCTTCTTCTTGGTGGAATGCCCGCAGCTGGGCATGCAGCTCGGTACGGCTGGGAAAGGCCGTGTCTTTTTCGGGTTGGGTCCAGGTCTGCCGGAGCTGGTCGAGGGCATGGTTTTCAGACATGACGTAGGTGGTTGGCGAGTCGTTTTTTGATGCGGTTGAGTTTGACGCCGACGTGGCTCACACTCAGGCCGGTGATCTCGGCCATGCCGGCATAGCTCACGTCTTCGAGGTACAGCAGGACGAGGTCCTGCTCCAGGGGCTTGAGCTGGGCGATGGCCGCCCGCAGGGCGGCGAGTTGTTCCTGTCGCTCCAGGGCGATCTCTGCCTCCGGGGGACTGGCCAGTCTTTCGGGGGGACTGTTGCCCCGGCGCTTTGCCCGCCGAAACCAGCCCCGCCGGAATGATAAGGCGGTATTGAGCGCTACCCGGTAGAGCCAGGTAGAGGCCTGGGCGCGGCCCTCAAACTGATGGCGCGAGCGCCATAGTTGGTACAAAATTTCTTGCTGCAGGTCTGCCTGGCTGCTGGCATCCGGGGCGTAGAACTGCACCAGGCGGCGCAGCCGCGCCGACTGTGATTCGATCAGGTCCAGAAAATCAGATTCGCGCATGGGACAGATATTCAACCAATAGAAGAAGCCCAAATCTGCCTGTTTAGTTGCCGCCCGGCCGGCCTTCTTACACCTGGCTTCAATTTTTTTGGAGAAAGAAAGGCCTTTCAGGGAGGCACAGGATGAGAATCATTTGCCTCCCGGGTAGTTTTTTTTGTTCAATCGCTCTCCATATTATGTAGCGTAATGATGTAAAGTGTCTGGCTGAGTACTACGTTCAAAAGCAACTTCTTATGTCTCAAACATCCAATTCGCGTCGCCGTTTCCTCACCTCCATCAGCATGTTGGCGGCGGGGGCGGCGCTGCCTATGCCGGCTATGGGCTTTTTTGGCACCGGCAAAAAACTCAAGGTGGTCCTCGTCGGTACCGGTGTCCGCGGTACTTCCTTTTGGGGCAAGCGCCTCGTCGATACCTACAGTGACCTGCTGGAGTTTGTCGGCCTCTGTGACATCAATCCCGGTCGCCTGGCCTATGCGCTGGAGTATATGGGGGTGAAGTGCCCCACCTTCACCAACTTTGATGAAATGGTCCAGACCACCGAGCCGGACCTCATCATCGTCACCACCAAGGATTCCACCCACCACGAGTTTGTGATCAAGGGGCTCGACATGGGGTGCGACGTGCTCACCGAGAAGCCCATGACCACCGATGAGGTAAAGTGTCAGGCCATCCTCGACGCCGAGCGGCGCAGCGGGCGCAACCTGATCGTAGGCTTCAACTACCGTTGGGGGCCTTACATGACCAAGATCAAGGAGCTGCTGCACGAAGGCACCATCGGCAAAATTACCTCGGTGGATTTCCACTGGTACCTCAATACCTATCACGGGGCTTCCTACTTCCGCCGCTGGCATGGCCAGCGTGAGTATGGCGGTACCCTCTGGGTCCACAAGGCCACCCACCACTTTGACCTGGTCAACTGGTGGCTGGACTCCGACCCCAAAGAGGTCTTTGCCTGGGGGGCCCTGGAGCACTATGGCAGCAATGGCCCCTTCCGCGGCGACAAGTGCCGCACCTGCCCGCACAAGAGCGACTGCAAGTTCTACTGGGATATCACCCGGGACGAGCGATCCATGAAGCTCTACGTCGAAAACGAGCAGTACGACGGGTACATCCGGGACAACTGCCTCTTCCGGCACGAGATCAACATCTACGACAAGATGTCGGCCCAGATCAAGTACGCCAACGAGGTCGTGGTCAACTATTCTCTGACAACCTACTCCCCCTTCGAAGGCTGGCGCATCGCCTTCAACGGCACCGATGGCCGCATCGAGGCCTGGCAGGATATCCCCTGGATGGACAACGATTCCCTGGATCAGGCCGAGCTACATGCTGCGGAGATGAGCCAGGAGGCGATGGAAAACTCGGTGATGAATCCCATCATCGTGCACAAAAACTGGGAGAAGTTTGAAGTTGTGCCCGTCCGCTACCAGCGGGGCGGCCACGGTGGGGGCGACCAGCGGCTGCACGACAAGATCTTCCGCAATTCCGATATGCCCGATCCCCTGCGCCACATGGCCGGTTCACGTGATGGAGCGATGTCTATCCTTGTGGGAATTGCCGCCCGTAAGAGCATCGAGTCGGGCGATCCGGTGCGGATTGCCGAGCTCACCGACCTCGAGCCCCGGGCCAAGCGGCTGTAGCCGCTATGGCTTGCATAAATCCGCCCCCGTGCACGATCGTGTACGGGGGCGGTTGCTATATCAGGGTTGCTATTCGCGGCGACGGCGCACGGCCCGGCCACCGGCCGACCCACCGGAGGTAAAGGCACCGATCCCCAGCAAAAAGCCGAAGAGGTACCAGCCGCCGTTGTTGTTGACTTCAAAGACGGTGATGGTATCGGAGAAAAGTGAAATCACAAAGGTGAAAGGGGCAATGGCCCCGTGCCACAGGCCCAGCCAAAAGCCGGCAGGGGCACCAGACACACAAGCCTCGACGGCTTGTTCGTGGGCGGTACAACTGGCGAGCACGAGCAGTATGCCGGCCATAAGGAATGCGGAGAGAGGGGAGATGCGGGCGCGCATGGGGATGATTGAGATTGGGGATGGAACGAGATAAGGGAAGATCAGGGGAATACAGGAACGTATTTTTTAACAGAGAGCGGAGGATCGGACCAAGGGTTGGATTCGGTCCGAAAGAAGGAGTATTGCCTCATTTCCCCTTCGTAACTACTTACGTCCCCATCTGGTTGACGAGGCAAGATTGCCCCTTCATGGCTGCCCGAATTTCTTGAAATACATTTCGATTTTGTTTCCGGGTTGTGGAAACAAGTCCGAGGCAGCAGTTTTGGATTTATAAATAATTTCCAACAATTGGATACTTTTGCACCAAGTAGTTGACTGTCAATGTAAAATGAAGAGCTTCCAA
>RFHL01000716.1 GCA_003696875.1 Bacteroidota bacterium
GGGCGGGAGAAGGCCAGTGCGGTTTCGTCTCCCTTCGGAGTGATTGCCCGCAGAGCAGCGGCGAAACGGCTGTAGAAAAGGAAAAGGAAAAGCCTAATCCTATCAGTGGATTCTACGTGAGGAACTAGGAGAATATCGCAGGAGGTGACGGCAGAAGAGCAGCACCTTTGTTGCGGCAGGTGGGCCGCAGGGGCCTCTTGCCTCAAAGCCTGCCCGAACCCTAAACCCAGTCAGCAGGAGGCGGCAGCCGGGGGAGAAAGGAAGGATGCCTGCCCTACAGCGAAGTGGAAAGCAGGATGGAAGAAAGTGTGATTTTGAGAATTAGAAGCTAGTGTGAATCCATCCTGTTGCCAGAATGTTGATGCGGTGGGTTGGGACAGAGAGGGATAGGGAGAGGGCGACGGGATTACTTACCAGAGCGCCGACGTAGCATGCGGGCAGGTTGGAGGGGTAGCGTACCATCGAGGACCAAAAACACTGGACCCGGGAAGTGTTAAAGCAGCTGCAGTGGAACTGTGTGTGGGAGCTAGTCCCCAACAATGTGACGGGTATTTGGCAAAAACCAGCAAGCAGATGGTTCCTGAGCAGGATACAAGACGGAGGAATGCAGAAATGAGCGTCTTCCTTCCAGTCAGGTTGAGGGCGAGGAGCAGCGCAGTACACCAAGCACGGATCCGCCAGTCCGTGGTGGGACAGAGGTCCGGGAGGGGAGCAGCAGGGCATTCCATGGCGGTTTAGCATGGGCAGTCCCCCGCCTCGGATGGAGAACACATGCATGGATGGGGAGAAAGAAGGAGTGCATGTGTACCTGTGTAGATCCCATTCGGTTTGGCCCTTGGGTTGGAACCTAGGCAGGCGCTTGGCTGGAAGTGGCCACTCGGCGGTGCCAGAATCCAAAGGGAGGAGGGAGGCGGGCCGTCTAATGAAGCTGGAAAAGGGCAGGAAGCGTCCAGCGGGGAGCAGGGGAAAGGTCATGGGTGCTGATACAGGACGGGGGTGCGACGGAAAGGACAGATGTGCTCTTTTGTTCCTCTTGCGCAACTGGGTGCAATCTGGAAGAGGCCGTAACTGGTTCCGTGATGGAGGTGGAGGAGGGAGGCTGTAGTTGCATCGAAACAGCAAAACGGCAGGAGATGCCGTGGGAAGAACGCGGGAGGTGTGACTACCGAGAGAGGATCCATGCTGCTAGGGACGTGAAACCATCGTTGAATGTTCGTGCTGACGAGTGGAAGCACGAGCGAGGAATGGACGAGGGAGGCAGCTGGACGTGCGTCCGGGTGGAGGAGGGTGGACGTCGAGTCCGTTGAGACGAGACGCTCGCAGGATTGCACGGAGCGCAGAGGAATGGAATAAGTGAGGCTGCAGAGTCAGGGAATGAGTCTGTCGAAGGTGCAAGGGAGCATGGATTAGAGCAGTATCTAAGAGTACGGCAGGACGAAAGCATCTGGGCAGAAGGAGAGCTGGGCGAAAGCACCGCCGGCAGGGGGTGCCCTCCAGTCGGGCGATGGTGCAGCACGGGGGCTTGGCACTGATTGTCCAAGCGGAGGTGAACCGTAGCGAATAGAGCACAGGTACAGGAAGGAAAGAGCAGAACTCGTTTCAATTCTTCCGTAATACATTGCGTTTAGGCTTGCAAAAACGGGAGGGCAGGGACGAGAGGGAGAGGGTAGCGAAGGAGGGGAGACTGGGATGGTGGATTGAATGAGGCAAGGCAGCAGTACAGGCGTGGATGCGGTAGACGTGGACGGCGGCTGAGAAAGAGGACGGTGGTGCTGGCGGTTCTGGCAGCGATGGCACGCCGCAGGTAAGCGGGTGCGTTGTCTCTGGCTGAGGCAGCATGAGCCGGTGAGGACAGGGGAATGGTGTCGATGGTGGAGGGTGATGGGAAGAGCGGAGAATGCACGGCATGGTAGCGAGAGAGAGGATGCGAGGAGATGCACATGATAGCAAGGATGGCGAGGTGACGGGTACAGAAGAGGTGAAATCTATTCCATTGATTGGATGGTGAACGTAGAGGAGGCAAGAGGAGTGGCAGCAGCCTGACGGGGTAGGTCACGGGAGCAGGTGGAGGAGGGAAGTGGGAGGTAGTGTGATGAGACAAGGCGACTGGGGAGCACGGTTGGGAATGGCCTCCGCGCATGGGAAGGGAAGAGGAGAGAAAGACGGGAGGAAGCAAGGGTGGGCTCACATCCGAACAGATGGTAGGGAAGAGTGTGGCGGTGCAGACTGGGCTGATCGAGCTAGTAGTTGGAGGGCAGCGGGGGTCCGACAAGAAGATAGGAATGGTTGGCGACGGGGGTAGAGTGGAGCAGTTGCTTGCTGCAGGGGGTGGACTGGAGAAGGAAAGGTAGTAGGAGGGTGAGGAGAAGTTGGAGTCACGGGGGTGCGGGAGCAGAGGCAGCGTTGTTGGGCAGGAGGGTCAGAGTACAGGAAAGAAGCAGGCGGGTAAAAAGAGCAGGGGAGGTGGAGGCGCAAGATCGGGGGAGACGAACCTAGAATGAAGGTAGTGGCGCCGATGGCAGGGTGGCGAGAGTAGCAGATGGGCCGGGTGATATAAGAAATGACAAAAGCAGAGACAAGACGGACGGAATCGTAGGGATGAATAGCGCAACAGGCGGTGGTGAGGAGAAGCAGAGGTTAGGGAGTACCCAAAAGAAATGATCCGGTAGAGGTCTGGTCTAATCAAGCA
>RFHL01000717.1 GCA_003696875.1 Bacteroidota bacterium
ACTCCCAGGCGCAGCGCTTCTCGCCCTCCTGAGCGCCTGGGAGTAAGCCCTGGGCAACCAGCCGCCCCTCCGGCCTGATTTCCATCCCGCTGCCAGGTGGCAGCGGGATTTTTTTATCCTCATTTTCAAGCTCTTACAAATAAAAACGACACTTGTCGTAGATTTTATTTGAATTACGACAAGTGTCGTTTATCTTGCAGATGTCAATCACAGCAGGCCCCAGGCCTACGGCCGGTCAACTCGCTCCTACGGAAAAGGGAGACCGGTTTTTTCTCAGATGAAACATACCTGAAACATGAGAAGCCAGAAACTGGCGCCATGGGCTTTGACTGTGACCGAGACTGGCTTCACCTCTCACCCAAGCTGCTCTCATCACATGACCCCATCTCAAGCCGAACTCGATATCCTACATGTCCTCTGGGCCCACGCCCCGGCCACGGTCCGCTTTGTGCATGAGCACCTCCAGACCAAAAAGGAGGTGGGCTACACCACCACCCTCAAACAGATCCAGCGCATGACCGAAAAGGGCCTGATCGCCCAGCACAAGACCGGTCGTTCGCATGAATACACGCCCCTGGTTCAGGAAGAAGACGTAAAAAAATCGCTCTTCCAGCAATTGGTGGACACGGCCTTTCAGGGCTCCACCATCGACCTGGTGATGCACGCACTGGGACAGGAACAGCCTTCCGAATCAGAGCTTTCGGAGCTGGAGAGCTGGCTTCAGGCCCGCAAAGAGCAAGCCTCACCCTCAGAAGACAAGCACACATGAACCTACCGCTCTGGACAGATGCGCTAGGCTGGACCCTGGTTCACAGCCTATGGCAGGGCAGCCTTCTTTTTCTGCTCTACTGGCTGAGCGTACGGCAGCTGTCGGCGCAGCAGGCCAGGGCGCGCTATGCCCTGGCGCTCAGCATCCTGGGGGCACTCGCCCTGGCTTCGGGGCTCACCCTGTGGCGATTGTGGCCTGGGGCTACCGGAGCCGCAATGGGGCCGGTGTTTCCGGAGATGGCTACGTCCCCCGGGGACACCGCTCTGGCGGGCATGACTTCCCAGCCCTGGTATGCCGCGGCGACGCAAACGGCCATGCCCTGGCTGGGCCTGGCCTGGCTGCTGGGACTGGTCTTCCAAAGCCTCCGCTGGGGGGCAGGATACCTGGGGGCCCAGCGCCTGCGGCGCAAGGGGATTTCGGCGGTGCCGCCCCACTGGCAAGCGCATCTACAGCGTCTGCAGGCCCGGCTGGGCCTGCGGGGGCAGGTGCGCCTGCACCTCAGCGATCGGGTCCGCGATCCGCTGACCCTGGGCTTCTGGCGACCGGTGATCCTGATTCCGGTCAGCATGGTCAGCGGGCTCACGCCCGCGCAGTGGGAGGCCATTCTCTTGCACGAACTGGCCCACATTCGCCGGGCCGATTATCTCATACATCTCGTTCAGTCTTTGGTCGAGCTGCTGTTCTTTTTTCACCCTTTGACCTGGTTCCTCTCCCGGGAGATCTCCCGAGAACGCGAGGCCTGCTGTGATGACCTGGCGGTCGCGGCCTGCGGCGATGCTTTCAGCTATGCCGAGGCGCTCACCCGCCTGCAACGTCTCCGTTTTCACCCTCAATCTCCATTTGCCATGAACCTACAGTCCAAACCGGGCCCTTTCACCCACCGCATCCAACGTCTGTTTCCCTCCCACCCCACCCC
>RFHL01000718.1 GCA_003696875.1 Bacteroidota bacterium
CCTATATACTATCAATATACAAAACATACTACCACGCAAAGGACTTTTTGCAACCACCTAATAGTCAGCAGATAGCATTTCGAATGTATTGCTTTTCATATATATGTAAGTATAACGGAATTACATGGCCTCTCCCCAGTGGCCCTGCAAACGATTACGCTATCTGAGGCGAAGCGCCAGCAGCAGGCATGCCGGTTGATCTGCCAAGCCTGTCTGGTCAAGGGCTCCTTCCGGCCGGACATCCGTCGGCAATCGGCTCCCCCCCCCCGGCGAAATCATGCAGCCTACTTGGTGGACAGGCCCCCTGGGTTGAGGCCCAGAACTTCGGGCTTGGCCCATCCTTTCTTTCCAGGTGATTACAGACTTGCCACGGCATGCCACCTCTGGTTCCATGACATTGCCAGGGAGGGGCACCGGTTTGGGCGAGATCTTTCCTCAAAATAGTGAGAGGATCGGGCAGAAAACCGTATCTTTTTCCCACGAAAATCGCTGTTTTACTCTGCATCCTATGGCTTCCTTTTCTTCCCAGCATGCGTACATGCAAGGCCTTACTTGGGTCAACCACAGTTCCCTGCCGTACTTAATCATCCGGCCCAATGGCCGGATCGTTTGGACCAATGACGCCTTTGGGCATAGTCTGCTGGGCGAGCTGATGTCCGATACCTGGTGGGCCCAGGCCGAGCTCACGCCCGAAACCGGACCGACTCGCTCCCTCCACAATTGGCTGGAGGCCGGGGTACCTTTTTTTGGGGTATGCGCGGTGCCTGCTCCGATGGAGGCCCCCCGCATCGTAGAATTGGAAGGCAATCCCCTACCCATTGGTGATAAGGAGGAGCCCTTCCTCTTCCTGATCCGCTGCCGGGACCTGGGAGAAAGGATGTCTAGCGCTGCCCTTGTCTCAGAGGGCGTGATGGTGTCGCCACAGGCCAAAGGGCTCCTGGACCAGCTACAACACACCCGTATGGTCTATGTGCTCAAGACCGACCTGGCGGGGAACTATACCTACATGAGCGAGAGCTACACCCGCCGGTTTGGATGGGATGAAGAGACCTATATCGGGACCAACTCCATGGAATCCATCTATCCGGAGGACCATCCTCTGGTCGTCGATGCCGTGATGAAAGCCATGCGGACCCCAGGAGAACCCTTTTATGCCCGTCTGCGCAAGCTACTACCGGACAAGAGCCTGCTTACCACCGAGTGGGAGTTTATCGGCGAGCGGGGAGCCGATGGCCAACTGGGCGAAGTTTGCTGTATCGGAAAGGATGTCTCGGAAGCAGTCCGTCTGAACGAAACCCTGCAGGCCGTGACCGGCCTGCTTGAGGGGGAGCTACTCGTGCTGGATGCTGAAGCCATAATACGCTATTGCTCTCCCCAGTTCTGCGAGCTTACGGGCTTTGCCAGGGACGACCTGCAAGGAAAAGGGATCACACGCCTCATCCACCCTGAAGATCAGGCCATCTGGCAGCAAGCCCTGATTACGCCAGGCGATACCCACTTGCGCCTGCAGCATCACTCGGGAGCCTGGATCGCCATGGCGGTACGGATGGCACGGAGGGAGAAAAACCGGGAGTTGGCGTTGGTCCTACGGGCGCTGGAATAAAGCATTTTCGCACCAAGCCGATCAGGATAGAGGTTCTCTGCCATCGGCTTACCTGCTAGCTACAGGGTGGGGCCATAAGGGTAGTATCACGAGCAGTCACTTTTCCTTACCCGTTGCTGATATGCTCCGCAAGTACTATTTTCTCCTCATGATCCTCCCGCTTCCGGCCTATATGCGGCTCCTCCTCTTGGGCTGGCTCTGCCTGCCAGCTGGCTGGCTGCTTGCCCAATCCCCCGAGCGACTCCTATACAAAGTCGCTGGCGAAGACAGCCTTTTTCTTGATATCTACCGCCCGGCGGACTTTGACCCGGATAGCAGCTATCCGGGCATCGTCTTCTTCTTTGGCGGGGGATGGAAAGGCGGCAATCCCGGCCATTTGGCTCCGCAGGCCAAGCAGCTGGCGAGCCGGCGCATGGTCGCCATCTGCGCTGATTACCGGACGGCTTCGCGGCACGGGACCACGCCCTTCGAGTCGCTCAAGGACGCCCGCTCGGCCATGCGCTACGTCAAGGCCCACGCGGCGGAGCTGAGCCTGGACCCGGCCCGCATCGGGGCGGGGGGCGGTTCGGCCGGCGGCCACCTAGCCGCCGCCTGCGCCTTGGTGGAGGGCTTCGACGACCCACAAGACGACCTCAGCGTCTCGCCCCGGCCGGCCTGCCTCGTCCTCTTTAACCCCGTGGTCGACAATGGCCCCGGCGGCTACGGCTACGAGCGCGTGAGCGACAGCTACCGGCAGTTTTCCCCCCTGCACAACGTCAAGCGCGGCGCCCCGCCCACCATCTTTTTCCTCGGCACCGAAGACCGCCTCATCCCCGTGGCAACCGGGCAGTACTTCCAGGCCATCATGCAGCGGGTCGGCTCCCGCTGCGACCTGCACCTTTATAAGGGTGAAGGGCATGGCTTCTTCAACCCCGGCCGCTCGGAATACTACCAAGACACGGTGGAGAAAATGGAGGCGTTTTTGGTGAGCTTGGGGTGGTTGCGGGAGGGGTGAGGACAGGATGGCTGTTTCCCTTTTTGACTTTTTTTAGGCCACAGTTTTAAACCCTCCAGCTCATGCTCCGCAGAACCTTTCTCCACCTCACCGCCCTCACCGGCCTCGGGGCTTTTTTAGGCGCTTGTCGCCAAGCTATGCCCAGCGACCGCCCGCCCACTTTTCTCGTCATCAGCGGCTGGCAGACCGTCAACATCGGCGACATCGCCCACACCCCCGGCCTGCTGGAACTGCTGCGAACCGCTTTTCCGGGCGCCCGCTTCATCCTCTGGCCCAAATCGGTGGAGGGATATGGGGTGTCTGAGATGTTACAGGAAAATTTTCCCAACCTGACCATTCTGCCCGGTACAGCAGGGAAAGACATTGCCCTGAGTCCGGCAGCCAAAGAAGCCATGGCCGCCGCCGATATGATGATCTACGGCTCCGGTCCCGGCGTGATGGACCTGGAAAAATTCTACCTCTGGCAGCAAGAGACCCGCAAGCCCTTCGGCATCATGGGCGTCACGGTGCAGTCGGTCTGGCCGGACTTGCAGTCGGTGCTGGAGGCGGCTGCCTTCGTGCTCACCCGCGAGACCGCTTCGCTGCAGGTGGTGCGGGACGCAGGCATTGCCCCGGAACGCAGCGGCTTTTTTCCCGATGCGACCTTCAATATTGCTTTGCAGGACGAGGCCACCGCCACCCGCTTTCTGGCGGCAAATGGACTGGAGGAGAAAGCCTTCATCTGCCTGGTGCCCCGCCTTCGCTACACCCCTTACCACCAGATCCACGATTACATTCAATGGGATGAGGCCAAGATACAAGAGGTGACCGCCCACAACGATCGCTACAAGGAGCAGGACCACGCCAAGCTGCGGGAGGTGATCGTGCGCTGGGTGGAAGAAACCGGCCACCCGGTCCTGCTGTGCCCCGAGATGACCTATCAGGTGGACATCATGGACGAATTGCTGATCGATCCCCTGCCGGCAGCGATCAAGCCCTACGTCCGCAAGCATCCCTACTGGCTTACCGATGAAGCGGCCTCGGTCTACCGCCGGGCGGTGGCGGTGGTGAGCATGGAATGCCATTCGCCCATCATCGCCCTGGCCAATGGCACCCCCGCCTTCTACCTCCGCCAACAAGAAGACACCATCAAAGGGCAGATGTACGCCGACCTGGGGCTGGAAGACTGGGTGTTTCCCATCGACGAAACCGGGGGGCAGGACCTCTACGCCCGGCTGAGCGAAGTGCGGCAGGATCAGGCTGCTACCCAAGTGAAGATTGAGGGGGCCTTTGTCCGGGTCAAGGCGCAGCATGCGGCTGGCATAGCACGCATCGCGCTGCTGTTGGCAGGGTAGCAACACAGCGGAAAGGTCTCTTTCCAGAAAAGGCAGGCCGGATGCCTGCTGCTTTTTTCTGCCTGTAACCTTATCCACCATGCCTGCACTTCGCTGCCTGTTTCTTTTCCTCTGCTGCGGCCTGCTGTCGCTGCCCGCCTTCGCCCAAGCTGACGACCCCTACGCCGCCCGCCAAGCCCGCACCGAATGGTTTCGTGACGCCCGCTTTGGCATGTTCATCCACTGGGGGGTGTACGCCATCCCGGCCAGGGGAGAATGGGTGCGCAACCGGGAGCGTCTTTCCCTGGCCGACTATCAGCCTTATGTCGATGCCTTCGATCCGGTGGACTACGATCCTCGTGCCTGGGCCAAGGCCGCCAAAGCCGCTGGCATGAAGTATGCCGTCATGACGGCCAAGCACCACGACGGCTTTTGCCTCTTCGACAGCAAATACACCAGCTACAAAGCCACCAACAGCCCGGCGGGCCGCGACCTGATACGCGAGTTCCTCGATGCCTTCCGCGCCGAAGGCCTGAAAGTGGGCCTGTACTATTCCCTGATCGATTGGCAGCACCCCGAATACCCCAACGTCGGCAACCACCCCATGAGAGGGAATCCCGGCTGGGAGGGCAAAACCTTCGATTGGGACCAATATGTGACCTACCTGCACCAGCAAGTGGAGGAATTGGTGACCGGCTACGGCAAAATCGACATCCTGTGGTTCGACTATTCTTTTGGGGAATACAAAGGAGAAAAATGGCGCGCCACCGAGCTGGTAGAGATGGCCCGTAGCCATCAGCCACACATCCTCATCGACAACCGCTTGGGTGGCGACATGGAGGCGGCCGAGCCGGAGCCCTATGCCGGGGACTTCGAAGGCCCGGAACAGATCATTCCACCGGGCGAGGTGCTGGATGAGCGGGGGCGTCCCATCCCCTGGGAGGCCTGTATCACCCTCAACAATGACTGGGGCTACAGCACCAACGACGACTACAAGTCTGCCCGCCACGTGATCCATGCCCTGGTCAACTGCGTGAGCAAGGGCGGAAACCTACTCCTGAACGTGAGTTTGGGATAAGCGGAGAAAGACCTTTCTCTAACCGACTGTTTATCAATTGTTTGGATGTCTTCCTAAGCCAGCCCGAAGGGCGCCAGCGAAGTTATACTCAGGATAAGCAAATTTTTTGGCCTCTTTTTTTATCTTTGAGGTGGACTATGTAGATC
>RFHL01000719.1 GCA_003696875.1 Bacteroidota bacterium
ATCCGAACCGCGACATAGACAAACGCCAGTGAAACGAGCAGCAACACACAGATGGTTCCGATAGAAAGAAATTTGTCTTTGCTCTCAATCGGAATCCGCGCAGGATCCAGCACGTCAAAGTAGGTGAAGAAGGAAGAGGTGCCCACGATAAAGAGAATCAGGGCCGCCACCGAGAAGGTGATGGTGACGATCACCATTTCAGGGTTTTTCCAAATCATCACGGTCTGGGCGAGCTGCCGGCGGTACCAATACGCCATCAGCAGCAGACAGGGTGCTATCAGGAGAGATAGCAACAGGCTGAAATTGAGAAAAAGCTTGACCAGTACCATGCAACAAATGAAAAATAGCCCTTCTGGTGTATATCAGTAGAAACGAACAGACCCCAAGAAAAGTTTATTCGCCTTTCCAGTGAAGAAGTCTCGGCTAATCGCTCTAGCCCATTTTACAAAACGGCGGCAGAATCCCCTTTTCCGATCTAAACAAAAATAGCAGAAATCCCCCGGAAAGTCCTAAAAGGACCGGCCGAAATGTAAGATTTCTATCCTAAACCGAGGATATGCCGATTCTCACTCCTACTCGTCGCGCAGACTATCAGCGGGATTGGCCGAGGCAGCCTGCCAGGCCTGATAGCCCACCGTCACCCAGGCCAGAAGCAGCACCAGCAGTCCCGCCAGAACCAGGGTATACACGCCAACCGGAACCTTATAGGCAAAGCCCATCAGCCAGCGGTCCATCAGATACCAGCTCAGGGGAGCCGCCACCACAAAGCCGAGCCCAACCAGCGCCGTAAACTTGGCAGATAACAACTGCACGATGCTCCAGACTGAGGCGCCCAACACCTTGCGGATCCCGATCTCCTTGGTACGACGCAGGGTCACATAGGCCGAGAGGCCCAACAATCCCAGGCAGGCGATGACAATCGCCAGACCCGCAAAGACGGAAAACAGGCTGCCCATGCGCTGTTCCTCGGCATAGAGCCGCCCATACGCCTCGTCCACAAATTCATAGGAAAAAGGCCGATGAGGAACCTGCTCGTTCCAGCTTGCCTCCAGGGCCGCCAGGGTCTGCGCCACATCGGCCGGTCCCAGCCGGAGCAGCAGCGTATGCATCTGATACTCATTAAACAACACCAGCGGCGAAATCGCCTCGCGCAGCGAGGCCAGATGAAAATCCCGGACCACGCCCTGAATGACGCCTTCGCGGCCATTCAAGTCTACCTGCCGGCCGAGGGCCTCGGCCGGGGTCAGGCCCAGGGCTTGTACCGCCTGCTCATTCAGCAGGAAGAAGTGGGCTTCTTTCTCCAATACCCCCGGAAGGAAATTGCTGCCAGCGATCAATTCAAGGCCGGCCGTGGCCACAAAGTCTTCGTCAATCGCCATAGCCCGCACGGCCCGGTAAGCTTCCTCCTGCTCCCCGGGAAAACCGATACTATATCCCCCCTGGATGTCGTGCGGGGACTCGGTGCAGGCCGAGGCCCGCTCCACCCCGGGCAACTGCATCAATGCTCTCTTGAGCGCCGGCAGCCGCCTGAGCATCTGCCGGTCAAGCGGCAAGGTCAGCAGGTGTTCGCGATCGTAACCCAGCTGCTTACTTTGCACAAAATGCAGCTGCCGCTGAATGACCAGCGCCGAGACGATCAGCAGGATCGAGATCGCAAATTGAAAAACCACCAGGCCCTGCCGTAGCCACAGCCCGCGGCCGCTGCGGGCAAAGGAGCCCCGCAATACGCTGATCGGCCGGTAGCGCGACAGCACCAGGGCCGGGTAGGCCCCGGCCAGAACAGCCACTGCGAGCCCCAACCCCAAGAAACTGCTCCAGAAGGCCCAGTCTGACGTGAGCACCAACTCGCGCCCTACCCATCGGCTAAAAACAGGCATCAGCACTGGCAGGAGTATGCTCGCAAGAAACAGGCCGGCGAGGGTGAGCAGCAGGGTCTCGCCCATAAACTGGGCCACCAGGTGGCCCTTGTGCGCCCCGACGACCTTACGAAGACCTACTTCCCGGGCCCTGTCCACCGCCCGGGCGGTGGTCAGATTGACATAGTTGATCCCGGCGATCAGCAGGATCAGAATCGCAATGGCCCCAAAGAGGTATACCCGTTCAAGATCTCCCTGCCCGGGATTGTAGCTGATTTGGGCGGAGTGAAGATACACCTCCTTCAGGGGTTGCAGGGCAAAACTGATGATTGAGGCACGATCTTCCCCCAACTCACGCCGCAAGATGGGCGGGATCCGAGCTTCCACCGCAGCCGCATCTTCGGGGCGATTCAATAGCAAATAGGTGTAATAGTTTGCCATGCTGAAGGTCTCCCTCCCGGTGGCCCACTTTCCCAATGAATAAAACGACACCAGCAGATCGAACTGCAGGTGCGAGCGGGCCGGCACATCGGGGATCACGCCGGTAACCTGATAAGCCGTCGTATCCGTCCCCAAAAACAGGACCTGTCCCACCGCTGGCCGGTCGCCATAATAGCGACGGGCGGTAGACTCGGTGAGGACCACCGTACGGGGACGGGTAAGGGCGGTGCGCATCATTTCCCGATCCCCAAAAGAGAACAGGTTGAAAAAGGAAGAGTCAGCCCAGATAACCCGGTCTTCATCAAACTTTCGCTGATCAGGCAGGCTGACCAGGGACTCATTTAGCAGCAAGCGGACCCCATCGCGCACCTCCGGAAACTCCCGCCGGGCCAGGGGCAACACCACGTTAGGCGTAACGGCCAGCGTCCGATCTACATCGCCGCGGATGGCATAGGTCACCCGAAAGATCCGATCGGCCTGGGTATGAAAATGGTCCACCGTGAGCTCGTGCTGGACATAGGCATAGATGAGCAGCGCACAGGTCAGGCCAAGCGTGAGGCCCAAAAGGTTTACCAGAGAAAAAGCCCGATGACGGGCCAGATGCCGAAAAGCAACAATCAGGTGGTGGCGAAACATGGCAGCAAGCGTTGAGTGAAAAATCAACCGGATCGGCCACCCGGCAGGGGCAGCGGTTCCATCAGGATGCTTGAATCTAGGCATTTTGAGGGCTGATCCGGAACCTGCCGGTTTCGCTTCGCGCAAAAAGCAATTTTCCCTTGCCAAAAAAGTACCTATTTTGCGGGCCGAAATATCCACTGCCCGCGCGCTGTCGCCGGGGACTGGAAAATCGCTTGCTCCATGCCATACCGCCTGTCCCTTCTGTGGTTGATTCTGTTGCTACCGATATCCTGTGGCCGCGACTACCTTCTGGTAGAGCGGGGTCCCTTACCTGCCGCACCAGCCAGCCTCAAGCCGGAAGATGTCTTTGGCCGCTGGCCCGAGCCGGGGCCTTTACACCAGACACATCCCAAAGCCGAGACATTCTTTCAGGGCCTTCAGCAAACCCACGGATTTAGCGGGACCGTCCTGATCGCCCAAGGCGATCGGGTGATCCACATGGGCGCCTACGGCTACGCCCATCTCGGGCATGAGGATACCCTCAGCAGCAGCACCCCTTTCCAACTGGCCTCAGTCTCCAAGATGTTTACCGCCGTAGCGGTCATGCAGCTCGCCGAGGCGGGCAAGCTGGCCTATGACGACCCCCTGCAGCGCTACTTCCCGGAATTTCCCTATCCGGAAATCACGCTCCGCAACCTGCTGGAGCATCGCTCCGGCCTGAGTCGCTACATGGCCCTGGCCGACGCGCACTGGAATCCGGAGCAGCCCCTGACGGCCCGGGACGTGATAGACCTCTTTGCCCAGCACGGGCCGGATCTCTGGTTCCAGCCTGGCAGCCGCTTTAACTACAGCAACAGCAACTACGCCCTGCTCGCCGCTGTGGTCGAGCAGGTGAGCGGCCAGGCCTTCGATACCTATATGGCCGAGCAGGTATTTGGCCAGATCGGCATGAGTGGGGCCGGGATTCACGCCCAGCGCCCCCCGGGGGGCGCGACCGGGTACAAGCGGTGGCGTAGTCGCTACCGTGCGGTCGGCAGTGACTATCTGGACTATGTATGGGGTGACAAGGGCGCCTATGCCTCCATCGAGGATCTTTTCCGCTATGAGCGGGCACTTTTTGCGGGCAACCTGCTCTCGCCTGAGAGCGTGGAGGCGGCCCTGTCGCCACGCACGCCTTATCAGCCCTACGGATTTGGCTGGCGCTTCAAGCGCCAGCGGCCCGGGATCGTCTACCATTTTGGGTGGTGGCGGGGCTTCCGAACCTGTTTCATTAAGGATCGCCAAACCGATTATACGCTGATCTTGCTCAGCAATCGAGACAACCTCCGATACGGGCTGGACTTTTGGAGTATTTTTGATCAAATCCCGAATTGGAATTTTCCATCCTAATTCCTTTCTTTAGAGGGAGGATTCTTTTCCCACTTGTGTACTGTCTATTTTGGCTGATTTTTTCCCCGGTCTGATGTTATCATTCAGGGGGAACTGTCGACAAAATGCGTTTTTATGCAACAAGCCTTCAATGTGAACAGGCCCAGGTTGCGGGTCCAGGCTGAGGCCATCTGTATTTACAGAGCCTTTCGCCAACCAGGCCCCCAAGAAAACGTACAGGACAAATATGCAAGGCAATCTTTTCCGGCCTGCCTACATTGTAAGGAATGCTATTATTCTCATTGGGAATTGGAACGCATGGAAAGGATTTTTGCTATATGATTCAATCCCCCTCCTGGGATTGTGGCGAGACCTAAGGACTTTCACGCTACTCGTTTGCTTCTGTACTCGCTGTTTTCTTTTGTCTGCGACAAAAGGAAGCGCCCAAACTATGCCGGAGAAAACGGAGGCCACCTTTTCCTCCACAGGGTAGTCGCTGAGAAAAGTCACGGCAGAGGCCAACAAACTTCATTTTCGGAACCTAACTACTAACTGCATTTTTGAACCATGTTCACCACAATCGGCACCAACGTCCTCAGCCGGTACGACCGGGCCAGCACCTATGAGTGGCTGGAAACGAATGGGCTGGGCGGCTATGCCAGCTCGACCATCATCGGCGCGCACACGCGCCGCTATCATGGCTTACTTGTCGCGGCGATGAAGCCGCCGGTAGAGCGCACCATCCTGCTTTCCAAGCTGGATGAAACGCTGCATATCGCCGGCAAGTCCTATGAATTGGGCACCAATAAATATCAGGGCGCCATTTTCCCCAATGGCTACATCTTCCTGAAGACCTTCTACCGGGGACTTTTCCCGGAATTTACCTATCAGGCGGGTGGGGTCACCCTCCGTAAGACCATTGTGGGGGTACATGGCGAAAACACCACCCTGGTCACATACGAGGTACTGGAGGCCCCGCATGGTTTTACGCTGGACCTGTTGCCGCTCTATGGCCCCCGGGATTTCCACGGCCTCGGCCACGCCAATGGGTTGCTCAACCCGCATGTCTCCTTCGAGGACGGGCATTTCCATACCCAGGCCTATCCCGATCAGCCCAGCCTTTACCTCTCCGTACCGGGAGCCCAGTTCACCCATGCCCCCAACTGGTACTTCAACTTCGAATATGAGGCCGAGCTCTACCGGGGGCTGGAAGCCCACGAAGACCTCTTTAGTCCCGGGCACTTCAGCCTGCAACTCGAAGCCGGTCAGCGCGTCGGGATCATCGTCTCGGCCGATCCCACGGCCGGGCGAGATGCTTGGGCCCTCTTCGAAATCGAAAAAAATCGCCGCCTGGGGCTGATTGCCGGTCTGGAAGGCAAGAGCGACGTCCAAAAAGGCCTGACCCTGGCCGCCGACCAGTTTATCGTCAAGCGGGATCAGGACCTTCGTTCCATCATCGCCGGGTACCACTGGTTCTCAGATTGGGGGCGCGACACCATGATCGCCCTGCCGGGCCTGTGCCTGGCCACAGGCCGTCACGACGACGCCCGCCGCATTCTGGCGGCCTTTGCCAGCTCGGTGAGCGATGGCATGCTGCCCAACCGCTTTCCCGACCATGGCGAGGCGCCCCTGTACAACAATATCGACGCCACCCTTTGGTTCTTTGTGGCGGCCTACAAATACCTCCGGGCCACCGGGGATCGGGACTTTGTCTTGCAGACCCTGCTACCGGTCTTCCGTGACATCCTGCAGTGGCACGAGGTGGGCACCCGCTATCAGATCCGGATGGACGAAGACGGCCTGCTCGCCGGCGGCGAGGAAGGCGTGCAGCTCACCTGGATGGACGCGATGGTCGGCGACTGGGTCGTGACCCCACGCCGGGGCAAGGCCGTCGAGGTCAATGCCCTCTGGTACAACGCTTGGAAAATCTACGCCTGGCTCCACCGCCTCGCCGACCGGGAAACCGAATTCCTGGCTCTGACGGTCAAAGCCGAGCAGATCAAGGACCAATTCCTCAAGACCTTCTGGAACGAGGCCGATGGCTGTCTCTACGATGTGGTCGATGGAGAATATCGCGATGCGGCTATCCGTCCCAACCAGCTCTTTGCCATCAGCCTGCCCTTCCCGCTGCTGGATACCGAACAGGCCAATCAGGTCCTCTTCCACATCGAGGACAAGCTCTTCACTCCCCGGGGACTGCGCTCGCTGGCGCCCGATGACCCGTCTTACCAGCCCGTGTATGGTGGCAATCAGTTTCAGCGGGACGGCGCTTACCACCAGGGCACGGTGTGGAGCTGGCTCATGGGGGCCTACGTCGATGCCCTGATCTACGTCAAGGGCAATTGGGGGCGTCGCCTCGCCACCAATTTGCTGCGCGACTTTGAGGTACACTTCTCCGAAGCAGGAATCGGCAGTGTCTCGGAAATCTTCGACGCGCAAAAGCCCTACCAAGCCCGGGGGTGTATTGCCCAAGCCTGGGGGGTAGGCGAGTTGCTCCGAATCGGGGTAGAATACGGCCTTTTCTCTCAGCCGGCTGCCGAAACCGAACCAACCAAAGCCAAGGTGCTTGACTTGCACCTGGCACGCCGGCAGGAACAAGTTCAGGCCACGCAGGCCACTGGCCACGGCGCTCACTACCGGGCGATCTCCCCCTATCGCATGCCTGAGTAGGGCTTCATGTTCTATATACTGCCCCCTCCCTTCGGCTACCGAGGAGGGGGCTTCTTTGTTGCAAA
The DNA here is from genome assembly GCA_003696875.1 of Bacteroidota bacterium. Taxonomy (GTDB): domain Bacteria; phylum Bacteroidota; class Bacteroidia; order J057; family J057; genus RFHL01. Next base: position 7,019 of record RFHL01000719.1, read on the forward strand.
AAAGACAAGGCTGCCCGCGAGGGCAGCCTTGTTAAGATTGAGATGTGGCCAGCAAAGCTGGCCAGGTAGACTATAGGCTCAAAACAGAGTTTTCGGAATCTCCGTAGGGGCTCACGACTTGATTGTCTGCCTCGGGCTCATTGGCCCAGGCCTCGCCGTCCAGCAAGTACCGAAACTGGTACGCACGGCCGGTTTCGAGATCCAACGTTGCAGAGAAGGAGCCATTCTTCAGGGCCTTCATCGGCTCAACGCTGCGGTCCCAGTCGTTGAAATCTCCCAGGACCTGCACCGCAGAGGCACCTGCGGCCATTTCCTTGGTCACCTTGAAGGTAACCTTGCACTGCGGCTTGGATTTAAGAAACTTCTTGGTAATGCTCATAGGAATTTGGATTAGTGCATTCAACTTTCATTGGCGGCGCAAACCTAGAAAAGAAAGCGAACAAATGATGTGTTTTAATTAAAAAATTTACAGCTTCTTTACAAATTACATATTATCGACAGTAGTAGGCATGGTAAAAATGGGGCCAGCCTCTGGCCAAAAACAACGCATATTTTGGCAAAACATTACACCTGTCCCCCAGAGGCCCCGGTGGCGGTCGTTTGATGGTAAGGTGCCGATTCCAGGTCAAAGCAGCAATGACCCCTGCCGCCTGAACGCCTGCTTTTTCGCAGGCAGAGGGGGTCGCACGGCCTTCCTTTTTCCCGGCTTCGACGTGCTCCGTGCCTGCATGTTGCCCCCGCAAACATGGACACACGCCCGCCCGGCCCCAAGTCCGGGAAATTCCGGAGGCTTATGGCTATATTCGCGCTAGCCCGGCCTGCAAGCCGGGGGACATGCCCCCATTTTTCACCCTAAGCTTTCATCTGTACCGTGGCCAGACCTCGCAAAAACGGGAAACCTCCCGCCTCCAAAGCCAAAGAAACCCCCTTGATGAAGCAGTACTTTGCCATCAAGGCCCAGTACCCGGGCACCGTGTTGCTCTTCCGGGTGGGCGACTTCTATGAGACCTTTGGCGAAGATGCTGTGGTGGTATCCCGCATCCTGGGGATCGTACTCACCAAGCGCAACAACGGCGGCAGCGATGTCGAGCTGGCCGGCTTTCCCCACCACGCCCTGGACACCTACCTCCCCAAGCTCGTCCGCGCCGGCAAGCGCGTGGCCGTCTGTGATCAGCTGGAAGACCCCAGGCAAGCCAAGGGCATCGTGAAGCGCGGCGTGACGGAGCTTGTCACGCCAGGTGTCACCTTCAACGACAAGGTCCTCGAAGTCAACAAAAACAACTACCTCGCCGCCTTGCACTTTGCCAGCAGCAAAGAAGTGGGTGTGTCATTCATCGAGGTATCCACCGGGGATTTTTTCTGTTTTTCGGGCGACCTCCGCTATGCCGAGAAAGTCCTCTCGACCCTGGAGCCAGCCGAGGTCCTGGTCTCCCGGCGGGAGATGCGCCGCTTTCAGCAGGAATTCGGGGAGCGCTACTACCTGAGCCGGGTCGACGAGTGGGTCTTTCAGCCCGACTATGCCCGCGAAAAGCTCTTGGAGCTGCTGGGCACCAAGTCCCTCAAAGGCTTTGGGGTAGAAGGCGATCTGGCGGGTACCATCGCCGCCGGGGCCATCGTGCACTACCTCTACGAAACCCAGCAGGCCCGGCTGGGCCATATCCGCCGGATCTACCCCTTTGATGACTCGGACTACGTCTGGCTGGACCAATTCACCGTCCGGAACCTGGAACTACTGCATCCCCTGCATCCCGATGGCCAGGCCCTGGTCGATGTGCTGGACGAGACCCTCACCGCCATGGGGGCGCGCCTGCTGCGGCGCAACCTGCTGTTGCCGCTCAAGGACATAAACCAGATTCAGCGCCGCCTCGACGCCGTTGAGGCCCTCGTCACCTATCCGCAGCCGATGGATAGCCTCGCGGCCGACCTCAAGCAGGTCGGAGACCTGGAGCGTCTGGCCTCCAAGGTGGCTACCGGTCGCCTCAGCCCGCGCGAGGCGCAGTTGCTACGGGCTTCGCTGCGGCTGATTTACCCGCTTCAGACGGGTCTGGAAGCCTTTGGGCACCCGGCCCTGGCCCAGCGGAGCGCCCAGTTTGAGGACCCCTCCCCTGCCCTATCGGTGCTGGATCACTATCTGCTGGACGAACCCTCGGGTAGCCTCGCCGACGGGCACGTCATCCGCGACGGGGTGTCTGACGAACTGGACGAACTACGCGGGATGAAAGAAAACAGCAACAGCCTGTTGCTGGTCATGCAACAGCGGGAAATCGAGCGTACAGGCATTTCGTCCCTCAAAATCGGTTTTAATAAGGTCTTTGGCTACTACCTGGAGGTCACCAATGCCCACAAAGACAAGGCCCCGGCCGAGTGGACCCGCAAGCAGACCCTCACCAATGCCGAGCGCTACATCACGGCTGAGCTCAAGGAATACGAGGACAAAATCCTCCACGCCGAGGAGCGCATCCTGGCCCTCGAAGCCCGACTATACCAGGAGTTTCTCAGCCGCCTGCAGCATCACCTGAGCCTGCTGCAACACAACGCCCAGCAGCTCGCCGAGCTGGACATGCTTATGAGCTTTGCCCGGGTGGCGCGGCTGCGCCGCTACATTCGCCCCAGCATCGACGAGGGAGACCGCATTGAGATCAAGCAAGGTCGCCACCCGGTGATCGAGACCAACCTGCCCCCGGATCAGCCCTACGTCCCCAACGATGTCCTGCTCGACAACGAGCGGCAGCAGGTCATCATCATCACCGGCCCCAACATGGCCGGTAAGTCGGCCTTGCTCCGGCAAACGGCCCTGATCGTCCTGATGGCCCAGCTGGGGGCCTTTGTTCCGGCCGATGCCGCCCAGATCGGGGTGGTCGACAAGATATTCACCCGGGTGGGAGCTTCGGACAACATTTCCAGTGGGGAATCCACCTTCATGGTAGAGATGAATGAAACGGCGCAGATCGCCAACAATGCCACCCGTAAAAGCCTGATCCTCCTGGATGAGATCGGACGAGGTACGAGTACTTATGATGGCGTATCCATCGCCTGGGCGCTGGTAGAGTACCTGCATGAGACCCCGGCTTACCAGGCCAAGACCCTCTTTGCCACCCATTATCACGAGCTCAATGAGCTCGCCAACCGGCTGGAGCGGGTGCGCAACTACAATGTCTCGGTCAAGGAAATCGATGGACAGGTGCTCTTTTTGCGCACCCTGCAGGAAGGAGGGAGCGCGCACAGCTTCGGGATCCACGTGGCCGAGATGGCCGGGATGCCAGGGTCGCTGGTCAAGCGGGCCAGGCAGCTGCTTTCCCACTTTGAGCAGAGCCGCCTGAGCGATCAGGAAGCCGCCCGCTCGGTCCGTTTCTCGGACCGGAAGACCATACAGCTCAATATGTTTGAGCTCAAAGACCAGGACACCCTCAAAATCCGGGAGATCCTCTCGGGGGTGGATATCGACCGCATGACGCCGGTCGAGGCCCTGCTGAAGCTTCAGGAAATCAAACAAGCCTTGTTGCAGGGAGAGTAAAGCAGCCACTTGTCAGATAGCCGACAGGAGGGCATAGAGAAAAGGGGGACTTTTGACCCGTTGGCAAAGCGCCGGATTTCCGCTACTTTTGCATCTACAAACCTTTTGCTCTGGCACGCGTAGCCTAACAGCATTTAATCATTAACGTTTCCAACCTATGGCCAAGCCCGTTGAAATTACCGATAGCAACTTCGAAGAAGTTGTCCTGAACTCTGATAAGCCCGTCCTGATCGACTTCTGGGCGGCCTGGTGCGGCCCCTGTCGCATGATCGCTCCCATGGTCGAAGACCTCGCCAAAGAACTGGAAGGACAAGCCGTCATCGGCAAGCTTGATGTCGACAAAAATCCCGACACCTCCGTCAAGTACGGGGTGATGAGCATCCCCACGCTGCTCGTCTTCAAAGACGGCAAAGTGGTGGACAAGCACGTGGGCGCTGGCATCCCCAAGTCGGCCCTGGCCAACAAGGTAACCGCCCACATCTAGGCATCTATCCTCCTCATCGCCTGCGGCGGCCTTCGACAGAAGGTCGCCGCAGGTTGCTTTTGGACTCAGGATTGGGAGGTTGCCGGGCAAATCCCCATCTTTGCGGCGATGCTTACGGTCTATCTCATACGCCACGCCGAGAGCGTGGGCAACCTCAACAACCACCTGATCGGTGGGCAGTCCAACCACTTCCCTCTCACGCCCCGGGGCGTGGCCCAGGCCCGGCGCCTGGGCCAGCGATTGCATAGGGAAGGCTACCAGTTTGACCAATTTTACGCCTCACCGGCGGTGCGGGCTCAGGATACCGCCCGCCTCGTGGCCGAGGCGATCGGCTTTGATCCGGCACATTTCCGGACCGACCCCCGACTGCTGGAGCAGTCGCAGGGGGAGTGGGAAGGACAGGTGCGGGCCGAGATCTATACCCCGGCCCGGCGGGCCGAGATCGCGGCCAATCCCCTGCACTTTGTCGCCCCCGGGGGCGAATCCCAGCAACAGGTGGCCGACCGCATGGAGGCCTGGTTGCGGGACGTTACGGCGGCGGCCCCCGAGGGGCAGCAGATCGCGGCCCTGAGCCATGGCTTTGCCATCAAGTGCCTGATCGCCCGCCTGTTTGCGATCGACCCGGCTCAAACGCGCTATCTGGTCACGCATAACACTTCCCTCACCGTGGTGCAAGGCACGGAGGGGGTCTGGTTGCTGGACCGACTCAATGATTACAGCCACATCTATGGCACCGAGTTTATCGGTCACTACGGCTGAGCTGCGACGACCTTAACGGCCGCCATCTTCTACCTCCTCAATAATGATGCCCTCGTTGGTGGTGGGTTCTGGTCCGTAGATCCGCAGGTCTATGTACTGCCCCTGCGAGATGGAGTCACCCAAGCCTGGGCGGGGGCGCTGGTCAAAAACCTGACCGTGTACATCTTCTGGGGCACTGGGGTCAAAGGAAATCGCTCCGAGCTGTAGGTTGGCCGCTTCCAGGATGGCCAGGGCCTCCTCATAGGTAGCGCCCCGCAGGTCGGGGATGGGCACCCGATACCCGGAGCCATTGGCGACGACGAGGTCAATCTTGGAGCCTTGGGGGATGCGGGTGCCAGGCTCAATTTTCTTACCCTCGTACAAGGCTTCCAGAACGATATCCTGAGCGATGTCGGGCACCCGGGTTACCTTACCCGGCGAGAGGTTCCAGTTCTGGAGCTTCATGGTGGCATGGTAGATGCTCATCGAAGGCTCCGTGAGGTTGGGCATGGGCACCATAGGGGGCTCGCGCTTGTTGACCGTCAGGGAGACGGTGCGCTTAGGCTTGACCCGGCTGTAAGGCAGCGGGTATTGCTTGATAATCACCCCTGGCGGCAAGTCCTCCATGTAAATGGAGTCGGCGATCAGGGGTCGCAAACCAGCCTCTTCCAGCACGTCGAGCGCAGTCTGCTCGGCCATTTCGCTCACATCGGGGACGAGCAGGCCTTCGCCATGCCGGGTGTAAGCCGGCAAAAACCAGAAAAATACGGCCACGTACAGCAGCCCCCCCAGCCCAACCAGGGCGAGCAGAGTCAAGAAGAACTCCCGGCTGATAAAATATCTGAGCATGATGAAAATGGCACAATCAGGCGCAAAGCCTGCCATGGTTTCGATTTACAAAATTCTCCGAAGCGGGGCAAACTTCCGGCCGCGGTTCCCGCTCACAAGATTTTCTCTTCTCTGACTTCTCACTTCTGACTTCTGTTGAACCCTTCTCTGCGGAGCGAAGCGACATCCCGCTCGCGGGAACATCTCCCCCCTACATCCGCTCCGGCATCTCGATACCCAGCAGCGCCAGCGCCTCCTTCAGCGTCTGCCCCACCTGGGTAGAGAGGGCAAAGCGGAAAGCACTGGTCTGCGGCTGCTCCCTACGGAGTACCGGGGCTTCGTGGTAGAAGCGATTGTACTCCTTGGCGAGATCATAGGCGTAGTTGGCGAGCAGGGCGGGATTGTAGCCATTGGCGGCCTCCTGCAGCACCTGGGGATAGCGGAAAATCATGCGCAGCAGGGAGCGTTCCACCTCCAGCATGGGGGTTTCCAACGTCTGATCCGGGTGGTAAACGAGGTCCATACCGGCCGCCTCGGCCTTGCGGCCGATGCTCACCGTCCGGGTGTAGGACGACTGGATGAAGGGGGCCGTCTGCCCGTGCAGGTCGATCGACTCATTGGGGTCGAAGAGCATGCGCTTGCGGGGATCAACCTTGACCAGGTAGTACTTTAGGGCCCCGATGCCCAGGGTGCGGTAAAGCGCCTGTAATTCTGCCTCATCCATCCCCTCCGTTTTGCCCAGTTTTTGGGTCTCCCGCGCGGCCTGCTCGATCATCTCGGCCATCAGGTCATCGGCCTCGACGGTGGTACCCTCGCGGGATTTCATCTTGCCCGAGGGCAGGTCCACCATGCCGTAGGACAGGTGATAAAGCCCTTCGGCGTAGGGCTTGCCCAGCTTTTCCAGAATCTTAAAGAGGACCTTGAAATGGTAATCCTGCTCATTGCCCACCACGTAGATGGAGCGATCCATCTGGTAAGACTCGAATTTATCCTCCGCGATGGCGAGGTCCTGGGTTATGTAGAGCGAGGTGCCGTTGCTGCGGAGCAGGACTTTCTTGTCCAGCCCATCGTCGGTGAGGTCCACCACCACAGAACCGTCTTCCTCCTGATAGAACACCCCTTTTTCCAGGCCCTCGGCTACGGTCTCCTTGCCGCGCTGGTAGACCTGAGATTCGTAGTAAAAGCGCTCAAACTTCACGCCCAGCTTGGCGAAGGTATCGGCAAAGGCCGTGTACACCCACTGATTCATTTTCCTCCACAAATCCCGCACAGCCTCATCTCCCGCCTCCCACCGCACAGTCATCTCGTGCACGGCCTGCATGCTGGGCGCAGCCTTCTCCGCTTCGGCCTTGGTCAGGCCTTTTGCGATCAATTCGCCCACCTCGGCGGCATATTGCCGGGAGAAAGCCACGTAGTAATCGCCCACGAGCTTATCACCTTTGACGCCAGCCATCTCCGGGGTCTCCTGCTTGCCGGCCTGCAGCCAGGCATACATCGACTTGGAAATATTGGTACCCCGGTCATTATAGAGGCAGGTTTCGTGCACCTGATAGCCGCTCGCCTCCAGAATGCGCGAGAGCGCATAGCCCAGGATGATGTTGCGCAGGTGGCCCAGGTGCAGGGGCTTGTTGGTGTTGGGGGAGCAGTACTCCACCACCACCGACTGTCCTTGCCCTAGGTTCAGGCGGTAAAAGTCGGGGCGCCCTTGCAGGTGGCCCAGAAACTGCTGCCACCAATCGCTGCGGATGGACAGATTCAGAAAACCCTTGATGACATTGTAGCCCTCGATGAAGGGCAGGCGTGCTTGCAGGGCCTGGCCCAGCGCTTCGCCCACCTGCGGGGGGCCTCCGCCCAGCTTGTAGCGCATCAGCGGAAACACGACGAGGGTGAAGTCGCCTTCAAATTCCTTTTTGGTCTCTTGCAGGACGATCTCATCGACGGGTACGTCTTTGCCGTACAACTCGGCGATGGCCTCGACGGCGGCGGTCTGTATGCTGGGGATCAGGTCGGTCATGGGCTTGGGTTCCCGGATTTAATTTGCGGCCCAAAATTGCGGAAAAAATCCCGCCTTCCCAAAACGCATTCCAGGCCGGGCTTTATGCCCAGGCAACACAGCGGTCAAACAGCCGGTGCAACGTCTCCTGCGGATCGGCACACAATCCGGGGTGCACGGGTGAGGCCTGGATGATGGTGCTGCGGGCAGCGGTCAGCCAGCGGAAGCGCTCTGGCAGCGTCAGGCGGGCGATGGGCCCGCCGGCGGCTTCGCCTTGGCAGATGTGGTCCCATACCTGTAGATAGCGCCTGATCTCCGCCAGATCCAGCCCCGGCGCAAAGGCCGCGACCCGGGCAGGGTCGATCTCGTAGCGCACGTCCAGAAAACGGGCGTCCTTGCAGTAGACGATCACACCTACATTGAGGCATTCGCCCCGCTCCACCCGGGGTACGACCCGGATCAGGGCATACTCATAGACGGCTTTGGCGGGCATCTTCGGCTTCTTGGGTGAGACGATCGAGTTGATCCAGACGAATATCGAGGAAGCGACGATAGACGTCGCGCTTCTCTTCAGGCTCCACCTCTTCGGGCTCCACGGCCAGCCAATCCGCCGGCAGCAGCGCAAGGATGCGCGTCAGGTCTTTGGGGCGTAGCCGATCCCGAATGAGGCCGGCGGCCTCACGCAGCGCCACCGCCCGGTCTAGCAGCACATGGTCCCGGATAGGCGGAAAACCGGCCTGCGCCATGCGTTCCCATTGATGCCAACCATGATGGAAATAGAGGCTCGCCCCATGGTCGATCAGCCAAAGCTGCTGCTGCCAGTTGAGCAGGTTGGTGTTGCGGGCCGTTCGGTCCACATTGGTCAGCAAGCTGTCCAGCAGGACGACGAGGGAAGCTGTCATGCCGTCGGCCACCGACACCTGCGGGTCGTAGGTGATGGCCCCGGAGAGGTAGGTCATGCCCAGGTTGAGTCCGACACTGAAGCGCAGCAGATCCTGGATTTCTTCGTCTCCCTCCATCCGGCTGAAGGAGGCATCAAGATCCATGAAGACCAGTTCCGGCACCGGCAGGCCCAGCGTGCGGGCGATTTCCCCGCCGATCAGCTCGGCGATGAGGGCTTTGGGGCCCTGGCCGGCCCCCCGAAATTTGAGCACATAAAGCGCCCCATCGTCGGCTTCGACGATGGCGGGCAGGGAGCCGCCCTCCCGCAGGGCCTGATCGCCGCCGAGCTCACCGC
>RFHL01000720.1 GCA_003696875.1 Bacteroidota bacterium
CCTGAGATGCTTCGCTTCGCTCAGCATGACAATCATCGATTGGAGCCATTCAAAGCGATTTTTATCCAAAACTCACGTTAACGCGAGAAAGATAACTTCCTGATTTTGCGCCGCGACCTTGTGCGCAGACAAGGAAGAAAAACCGAGCTTGGCGGGCCAAGTGAGGCGTTTTCTGACGCCGTATGCGGGCAAGGGATCAAGCCAAAAGCGGACTTTATTTTTTGAGCGTTACTTACTACCCAAGATGCCCGTACCAAACTCAAAAGACTTTACCCGTCAACTGAAACTTGACAATTCAGTAGTTACTTTTGTTTTTTTTAGGCGAATTGGTTCATTTTCAAGTTATTCAGTTCCTTCCGAATTCGAATAGGTATGTTAGGATCATTCATAAATCTATCTGGAAAGTCCATTCAAAAAATGCTTTTTGTCCAAAAAGTAAGACGTAGGCATGAAGCAGGGTTTCCTGGTGGCGCATATGATCCGGTTTTGGCAGTGGCTTTCCAGCCGGGGCTTGCATCCTCAGCTTGCTGAGGAGCAGGAGCGGCGGGTCATCATTGTCAACCGCATTAGCTTTGTGGCGGGACTGGCGATTTTTCCGTTTATTTTTCCGGCCATAAACCCTACCAATGACGGCATCGGTTGGGTGGAGTTGAGTTGTTTTGGGGGGTTCTGGTTGGTCCCGGTGGTCAATCACTACGGTCATATCCGTCTGGGCAAGTTTTTGCTTTTGCTTACCCTGAATGTCAAGATCTTTTTTTCCGGCTCACTCCGCGGATATTATGGAGGGGAGCAGATGTTCATCATCCCCCTGGCCATTGGCCTGTTGCTGCTGTACGACATGCGCCGGGAGCGGGATTTTTGGCTGGGAGTGGTGCTGACGTTGGCCAATTTGCTGCTATTGGAGGTAACCAACTATCAATGGCTGCAGGCCGATCCGTTAGATATGGTGGCAAACAGAGAGATTTTTCAGGTAAATTTCCTCGTATCTCTCCTGTGCAGTTTTTTGCTAGGCTATTATTATTTCCAGCTTACGGAAAAGCAGTTTGGGTTGCTCTCCCAGGGTAGCGTGCGTCTCGCTCAGTTGAATCAGGTCCTACAGCATCGGGAGAAAAGCCTGCAAGAGCATGTGGATGAGCTGGAGCGCGCCAATCAGGCCCTGTTGGAGCGGGAAGTGGAGCTGCGTGAGGCCCAGGCTCGGGCCGAACAGTCGGCTCAGGCCAAAAGTGCCTTTTTGACGGTCGTGAGTCACGAGCTCCGCACCCCCATGAATGCCGTGGTGGGGATGAGCGCCGCCTTGTCTGACACCGAGCTGGATCTCAATCAGCGCGACTATCTCGAAACGCTGCAGGAGAGCAGCCACGCCCTCCTGGGGATGATCAACAACATGCTGGAGTTTACCCAGCTGGATCACGGCCGGGAGCAGTGGCAAGCCGAGGCTTTCTCGCTGATGCCCTTCCTGGAGCAGCTGACCACGCCCCTGGCCCAGATGGCCCGTAGAAAAGGTTTGCATCTGCTCCTGGAAATCGCACCCGACACTCCCACCGAGCTGGTGGCCGATCCCGCCCACCTCCGGCAGATGCTCTTTCAACTGCTGGACAATGCGGTGAAGTTTTGCTCCGCAGGGACGACCATCCACCTTTCCGTCAGGGCTATTCCGCAGGGCGAGGGACGCCCCTGGCGCTGGCATTTCGTGGTGTCGGACAATGGGCCTGGCTTTGACCTTAGTCAGCGCCAGCAATTTTCTGAGCCCTTTTCCCTCCAGATAGACGATACCCATCGGGCCCAGATAGGCCTGGGCCTGGGACTGACCATCTGCAAACGTCTGACCGAGCTGGCTGGCGGTACCCTGGACCTGACAAGTACGGTGGGGCAGGGCACCACCGCCCATATTACCTTATTTCTGGATGTACCGGTACAAGAACCTACGGTTATGAATGGACCGACCTCTCTCCTTCCCGATACGCTCCGGTTACTGGTCGTAGAAGACAACCAAATCAACCTGAAAGTGGTCCTGCGGATGCTGAAGCGCATCGGCCTGGAGGCTGATACCGCCGAAAACGGCGAACTAGGTGTGAAGGCTGTGCTCGAACAGCCCTACGACCTGATCCTGATGGACCTGCAGATGCCCGTTATGGACGGCCTGACTGCGACCCGGGAGATCCGGGCCTGGTATGGAGACCGGGAAGATCAGCCACGCATTGTGGCCCTCACCGCCAACACCAGTGCTGAGGACCGGCGCAAGGCGCAGGAAGCCGGGATGGATGACTTCCTGGGCAAGCCTGTCACCACCGAACAACTACAGGAAACCCTGCGCCGCTGGTGCGCACTGGCGGGCTGATCAGTCCAGCTTGAGTACGGCGTGGAAGGCACTTTGGGGAACTTCCACCGCCCCCACCTGGCGCATCCGCTTTTTTCCTTGTTTCTGCTTTTCCAGCAGTTTGCGTTTACGGCTGATGTCCCCGCCGTAGCACTTGGCGGTCACATCCTTGCGCAGCGCCTTGACGGTCTCGCGGGCAATCACCTTGGCCCCCACAGCGGCCTGGATCGCTACCTCGTACTGTTGCCGGGGGATCAGCTCCTTGAGCTTTAGGCAAATTTTCTTCCCAAACTCAAAGGCCTTGTCCCGGTGGATCAGCGAGCTGAGCGCGTCGACCTGATCGCCATTGAGAAGGATGTCAAGCTTGACCAGCTTGGACGCCTGAAAGCCCATCATGTGATAGTCAAAAGAGGCATAGCCCCGGGAGATGGTTTTGAGCTTGTCAAAGAAGTCGAAGACGACCTCGGCGAGAGGCAGCTCAAAAGTGATCTCCACCCGGTCCTGGGTGAGGTAGACCTGGTTGACAAAGCGGCCTCGCTTGTCGATACAGAGTTCCATCACCCGGCCGATGTAATCGGCCTTGGTGATCAGCTGTGCCTTGATGTAAGGCTCTTGCAGCTCTTTCAGCCGGGTGGATTCGGGCAGGTCTGAGGGGCTGTTGATCTCAATCACCTGGCCATCAGTCAGGATGGCTTTGTAGCCCACGTTGGGCACGGTGGTGATAACCGACATGCCAAATTCCCGCTCCAGGCGTTCCTGTACGATCTCCATGTGGAGCATACCCAGGAAGCCGGCCCGGAAGCCGTAGCCGAGGGCGGCAGAGCTTTCTGCCTGGTAGATCAGGGAGGCATCATTGAGCTTGAGTTTGTCCAGGGAGTCGCGCAACTCCTCAAAATCCTCGGTGTCAACGGGATAGATCCCGGCAAAGACCATGGGCTTGACCTCCTGGAAACCACGGACCGCCGCCTCGGCGGGACGCTCTTTCAGCGTAATGGTGTCACCGACCTTAACTTCCTGGAGGTTTTTGATCCCCGCGATCATGTAGCCCACACTGCCGGTTCCCACGGCTTGTACGGGCTGCTGCCCCAGCCGCAGAATACCGACTTCGTCGACCTCATAGTCAGCCTCGGTGGCCATAAAGCGCACGATATCCTTTTTGCTGAGCTTGCCATCAAATACCCGAAAGTACACGATCGTGCCACGATAGGGATTAAAGACGGAGTCGAAGATCAGCGCCTTGAGCGGAGCATCCGGATTACCTGTGGGCGGGGGGATCACGTCCACGATGCGGTCCAGAATCTCGGGAATGCCGATGCCGTTCTTAGCACTGGCGTGGATGATGTCGTCAGGATCACAGCCGATCAGGTCGATGATTTCGTCGCTCACCTCTTCAATCCGAGCACTGGGCAGGTCGATTTTATTGATGATCGGGATGATCTCCAGATCGTGCTCCAGGGCCAGGTAAAGGTTGGAAATGGTTTGGGCTTCGATGCCCTGGGCGGCATCTACGATCAGCAGCGCCCCCTCACAGGCTGTGATGGCACGAGACACCTCGTACGAAAAGTCCACGTGTCCCGGCGTATCAATGAGGTTGAAGACGTAGGTCTCACCATCCTTCTTATGAAGCATTTGGATAGCGTGACTCTTGATGGTGATGCCCTTTTCTCGTTCCAGGTCCATGGAGTCGAGGACCTGATCCATCATTTCCCGCTGGCTGACGGTCTGGGTAGCCTCCAGCATGCGGTCGGCCAGGGTACTTTTCCCGTGGTCGATATGGGCGATGATGCAAAAATTCCGGATGTTATTCATAAGCAGACGCCGCAAATCCTTCGGCTACACAAATTTCGGTGAAGCACCGTCAATTTCCAATTAATCTTCTGACTATCCCTGCGCTTCAAACGCTTGCCAGACAAAATGGTTTGGGGGAGTCCCCCTCACGCTTTTTCAGTCAGATGGCACGCTGGCAAGTTCCGTAATGACGTGAGGCGGCATTCCCCGTAATATCAAACTAATCACGCAACCCCCGGGTTCCGACCCGGTCTTTGAGACTAGATCACACCCTTTTCCCCTCTGTTGCTGTCGTTCTTTCGTTCTCGAGCTTCCGAACCCGCTATTCAGCCACTATGAGACAGACACTTTACCTGTGCCTGTGCTTGCTGGGCCTATTTCCCCTGTCCGGCCTTCAAGCGCAGGAAGAGCATGATGACATCCTCGCCGAAATCGGCCGCACCATCGAGCAGGGCGGGCGCCGTCTGGTGGAGGCGATTGAGTACTATTCACGGGCGCTACGCTTTGATCCCCACAACGCGGCCGGCTACAACAACCGCGCCACGGCCCTCTACCAGCAGGGAGAGTTCCGCCGGGCCATCATCGACTACACCCGGGCGCTGCACTATTACCCGCCACAGGACCACAGCCGCCGGGCCCGCATCCACTACCAGCGGGGACTTTGCTACTACATCTTGCAAGAATATGATCTGGCCGTGGAAGACTTTTCCCAGGCCATCTCCTACCGTCCTGATATCACCGATTCCTATTATTTTCGGGGAAAGATCCGGCACCACATAAAAGGGGACCCTGAGCTGGCCCGGGCAGATCTGGAGACCGTCATCCGCCTCGCCGATGGCGAGTCGGTGCAGGCTGCTTTCTCCCGCTTTTTCCTGGGAGACCTCTCCGAAGCAGCCAGCGTCATGACCCGGCTGCTGGCTACCACCCGGCCCGATGACCGGGATGCCTACGCTCGCATTTGTTACACCATGGCTGGCCTGCAAGGCCTCATCGGCAACGACCTGACCACAGTCAAGTATTTACGCCTGGCCCTGGAGCATGGCTATCCCGACCTCGCCTGGCTGGCTCGGGACCCGAACTTCCGGCCGGTGGCCGATTCGGAGGTGTTCCGGCAATTCCTCCGCGATCGCAATCTGGCCTACTACCTCCCCGCCGGCGCAGCCGTCGAGGTGGTCCCCTATACGCATCCTGCCCAGGCGCGGGAGGTGCCCCCGGCTCCGCTGCCGGTGCCCATCACCCGGGGGGATCTGCCCCAGGCCCCGGCTGACCTGCAGCTGAGCGAAGTCCGCTTCCGGGACGCGGGCGGCGACAACCGCATCGATGCGGGCGAAGAGGCCTGGCTGAGCCTGACGGTTACCAATCGGGGTACTGGTCCGGCCACCGATCTTCAACTACTGCTCGAAGAGCAAAGTGGCCTCAGTGGCCTGGCTTTGCCTGCTCCACAGGATCTGGGGTCGCTGGTGCCTGGCGCCCAGCGCCAGTTGGAGGTGCGCCTGCAGGGCGATGAAACCCTGGCCACCGGCCAGGCCCTGCTGCGCGTCTCGGTGCAGGAAGGCAATGGCTTTGATGCTGTGCCCATCGAGGTGTCGGTACCTACCCTGGCCTTCCAGCCGCCCCGGCTGGAGGTGGTGGACCATCACTTTGCCTCCGAGCTCGGTGGCCGCATGCAACTGGGGGTCCCCATTCTGGTCAAGCTCGCTGTCCAAAATACCGGCCCCGGCCCGGCCGAGTCGGTAGCGGTACGCATGCTGCTGCCTGATCAGGTCTTTCCGGCTGGTGCCGACAGCTATCAGGTGGGAGATATGCAGCCAGGCGAAAGCAAAGTCATCGACTTTGAATTTTTCACCAACCGCCGCTATGCCGCCCAGTCGGTGCCAGTGACAGTTCAGATCACGGAGGCTCGCGGCGACTTTGGCGCCGAGGCGACGCTTTCGGTGGCGCTGAATGAGCAACTAGAGGTGAGCGGGCGTGTGGTCATCAATGCCCGGGAAATGGGTCCCATTGACTATGGCGACATCCAGCTGATGTCAGATGTGGACCGCAACCTGCCCCGTACGGGCCGCAAAAATCCCAACGCCATAGCCGTGGTCATCGGGAACCGGGATTATCAGAATCCCGACGTGCCGCCGGTCGACTATGCCCTGCAGGACGCTGGTTCCATGCGCAAATACCTGGTCGAGTCCTTTGGCTTCGAAGAGGACAACATCCTGTTTCTCGCCAATGCCACCCAGGCCGATATGAATGGCATCTTTGGGACGCCCCAGGATCACCGAGCACGGCTTTACAATCTGGTCAAGGAGGGCGAAACCGACCTCTTCGTCTTCTACAGCGGGCATGGTGCCCCGGATTTGGAGACCCAAGATGCCTACTTCGTGCCGGTTGATTGTGACCCTTCGCTGGTGCGTTTTAACGGCTATGCCATCCAGACCTTCTATGACAACCTCGCCAAGCTGCCCTATCGCTCTCTGACGGTGGTCATTGATGCCTGTTTCAGCGGGACTTCGGACCGGGGGACCTTGATTCCCTACGCTTCTCTGGTCCGGATCAAGTCCAACAACAATGTGCTGAAGGACCCCCGGGCGATGGTTTTTACGGCCGCGAGCGGCACCCAGATCGCCTCCTGGTACCCCGAGCAGGCCCACGGGCTGTTTACCTACCATTTCCTTAAGGGTTTGCAAGGCGAAGCGGACCAAAACCGCGACCGCGAGGTGTCGCTTGGCGAGATGCGTACGTACCTCTCCGAGTCGGTGCCGGCCATGGCCCGCCGCCTCAACAATCGGGTGCAAAACCCCGAAATCTACGGCCTGGACGAGCGTGTGCTGCTCGGGCCCTTACGATAACGTCACCACCGATTCTCTCAACCCGGCTGCGGGCTTCGTTCTTCCCCGCCCGGACCATATTCAATCTGACCTCCGATCTCTAACCCCCATTTATCATGAACAAGCTGTTTGCCTTTACGCTGACCTTTCTGATGGCCACCCTGATGGCTCTGCCTGCCCATGCTCAGCTCTTCAAGCCGGATGACGATCCCAATCCCCGCAAGGTGCGGCGCGAGCTGCAGCGGGAAGAGCGCGATCTGCTCCAAAAGATCAAGCAAAAGCCCGAGCGGGAAGCCCGCAAGGAAGCCAAGCGCCTGCGCAAGGACGGATTTACCGTATTCCCCGGCTCTCTTCCGATTGAGAAGCAGCTCCAGCAGATCTGGATGCGCCGCTACATGACCAATGACGACGGCTCGGCCCGTTACATCTTTGCCGATGGAAACGGGGTAGGCAAGACCCAGACTGCCGCGGAAATGCAGGCCATGGAAGCTGCCAAGCTGCAGCTTGCCGGGCAGATCTCCAACGAAGTCAACCAGATCATCGAAGCCAAGATCGCCAACGATCAGCTGACCCGGGAGACCGGCAACTCGCTGACCAAGTTTGTCGCCGGGTCGAAGAACTACATCATCCAGCAGCTGGCCTTTGTGAAGCCCGGCTTCAAGATCTATCGCAACGTAGGCAAGCAGGACATGGAAGTGGCCGTGATTCTGTACTACAATGTGGAAGAAGCCCTGATCGCGGCCCAGGCCGCGCTGGAGGCCCGTATCCGTGCCGACTTGGAAGATGAGGCCGATGTGCTGATCGAAGAGCTTAACAACCTCTTCCGCCCCGAGAACCAGTAGCTGACTGAGAAAGCCGGCTACGGCCGGCTTTCTCCCTCTCTTTTCCTTCCCGCCCATTTTCTCTTGCCATGAAATACGCCCTCATTTGCCTGCTCGCTCTGCTAGGGAGCCTGTCGCTCGCCCAGGCCCAAAAGACCCGCCGCTCGGAGGGGACGCACCAGCTGCGCCTCACCGACAGCGACCTCACGGAGGCCGAGGCCTGCCAGCAATGTCAGGAGCTCGCCATGATCGAGGCCATTGAGAAAGCCTTCGGGCGGGTGATTGTCCAGGGAAACACCACCTCGGTGGAGAACATCCAGACCGGGGAGTCGGTCGAGACCACCCAGATCTTCAACATGATCGCCGAGACTTATGTCAACGGCGAATGGGTACGGACCCTGGATGAATCCTGCGAGCGCTTTACGGAGGGCGGAGAATTTTGGATCAAATGCCAGGTCAAGGGAGTGGTCCGGGAGCTGACCGATCCGGAAATCGACCTGCAGACCTTTCCGCTCGATTGTGAACAGGCCAACTGCCGGACCGAGATGTTTCAGGATGGAGAATCGCTCTACCTGTATCTCAAAAGCCCGGTCGATGGGTATGTGACCATCTACCTGGCCGACGTCCACACCGCCCAGCGCCTGCTGCCCTACCGCAACATGCCCGAAGCCATGGTCCACGGGCTTCCGGTGAAGGCCGATGAAGAGTACATCCTCTTTTCACGGGCGGCGGCGGCCCCCGCTATGCGGGGCTATGTAGATGAGTATGAGCTCTTTGCCGGGCGACCGCTCGATCAAAATCGCCTCTATATTGTCTACAGCGCTGAGCCCCTGGTGAAGCCGGCCCTCTACCGGGCCCGTGAGGCCTCGGACTATGACATGCCCCTCCAGCTCGCCACCGAGGATCTCCAGAAGTGGCTGGCCAAGCAGCGCCGCTACCAGGAGGTGATACAGGTGCAACGCCTCGACATTTCGATTCGCCAGTAGGCTACGGCCTTTCCTCGATTGCTATACCTTTTTCATCCTTCGCCATATGAAGCGATTTTCCCTTCTGGTCCTCGCCCTGGCCATGATTCCGGCCCTTTCTGCCCAAAGCTGGGAAGAAAAGATGGAGTCAATGCGCGCCCGCGTGGAGCACCGCATGAACCAGCAGCAGCGCCGCGTGGACCTGCAATATGCCAATCAGATCCGTCGCCTGTGGATACAGATGGAGCTGGAGCAACCCATGGACCCGCCGCCCCTGCCCGAGCCGGATGTACCCCGGGTGTATACGCCCCAAACCATTGATCCGCTACCCGGACAGGAGTGGGAGGTGCTGCCACCTACTTCGGATGACCCCGTCTACGCCCGGGAACTGAATCCGGAGCCCATCCCCGAGGTACCGGCCGAAGCCCTGCCCGAGGTGCCTCAGCACATCGGGGCGGAGATGGGCAAGCTGGACCGGGAAGTGAAAGCGGCCTACTTTGGCCGTCAACTCGCCCTGCGCTATGACTCCCGCATGGTCTTTGACCTGCAGGAGCGGATCACCGAGGACCGCATCGCCGACCGCTGGGAGCAGCTTGAGGCGGCCGAGCACGAGCTGCTGCTCTACCAACTCACCCGGCAGGCCCGGGAGCTGGGCCTCAATGACTGGGGTTTTTGCCAGCTCGTGGCCGCCACGGCCCGTGAGATCTATCCCCGTGACAAAAATGCCCGCACCCTGTTTAGCTGGTTTGTGCTGTCCAAGTCGGGCTACATTTCCACGGTCAGCTATGACCGGGACCGTCTGTACCTGCTCGTTCCGGCCAAGCAAGTGCTCTATGGCATGAGCTTTCTGCGGGGCGGCGAGCACAAGCTGTACGCCCTCGACCTGGAGGGCGTACAGCCTGAATTGAATTCGGCGCGGGTTTTTCGGCAAAAACATCCCGAAGCCGAGCGCGTGCTCGACTTCCGGGTGCGGCAGGCCCCGACCTTCCCGGAGCGCCCGCTGCGCAAGACCCTGGAGGTCGCCTATGGCGGCCACACCTACCGGGTACCGGTTACCCTCAACCGCAACCTGATCGATTTTTACGATACCTATCCCTTCGTCGACCTGGGCATCTACCTGCGCACGCCGCTCTCGGCTGAGGCCCATCAGAGCCTGGTGGATACCCTTCGGGTCATCACCCGGGACTTGCCGGTGCCGCGCAACCGCAGCGCCGAGGAGGAGCAGGTCAATTTTCTGCTGCGCTTCGTGCAGACGGCCCTGGGCTACAAGCCTGATGCCGAGCAGTTTGGTGGGGAAAAATACCTCTTTGCGGACGAGACCCTCTTCTATCCGTTCAGCGATTGTGAGGATCGGTCGGTGCTCTTTGCGCAGTTGGTACGAGAAATCATGGGCCTGCCTGTGGTGGCCGTCATGTATCCAGGCCACGCCGCGACGGCGGTACGCTTTTCGCAGAAGGTCCCGGGGGATTTTCTCCGCTTCCAGGGCGATACCTACACCATCTGCGACCCCACCTACATCAATGCCGATTATGGACGCTCGCTGCCCGATGTGGCCGGCCTGCCGGTGCGCGTGATTCGCTACTGACCGGGCAGCCGTACCCGCTCCAGGTGCAGGTGATTCATGGGATTGCTGCTCAGGCCCCTGATGCCCGGCTGCAAAATCCGCAGACTCCGGTCGTAGTAAAGCGGAATGATGGGAGCCTCGGCCAGGACCCGCCGTTCGATCTCCTGGTAGATCGGGTAGCGCAGGCTGTCGGTAGGGACACGCAGGGCTCGCTCAAAGAGGGCATCGACCTCAGGATCAGCAAAGTGCGTGGTATTGGGTCCGGTCGGGGCGTGGTTGGGCTGGTAGAAAAGGGCCAGGTAATTTTCCCCGTCGGGGTAGTCGGCGATCCAGCTTGCCCGCCAGAAATTGACCCGGGAGTTGTAGACTTCCTTGCGCAGGGCGCCGCCCTGCAGGTTTTGGATGTCCACCTGCAGCCCGATGTTCTCAAAAGATTTTTGGATAAACTCCGAGATCGCCGCGTATTTCTGGGTGGAATAGAGCGTGAGGGGGGGCAATCCCTGCCCGCTGGGATAGCCGGCTTCGCGCAGGAGGGCCTGGGCCAGGGCCGGGTCGTAGATGTAGCCGGGCACCGCTTCGGCATCGAAGCCCGGCATGCCATAGGGGATAAAGCCCGACTCCGCGGGATAGCCCATGCCATTGAGGAGGAAACGCACCAGCCGGGGCCGGTCGATGGCGTAGTTGAGGGCCTGCCGCAGGCGGCGGTCGCCCAGGGGGTGACCCTGGCTCAGGCTGTCATCGACCAGAAACCCGAGGTACTCGGTATTGAGCTGGGGAGCGAGCAAAAACTGATACTTGTCTGCATAGGCGGGCTGAATCGCCCCGTCCCGGGTGAGGATTTCGTCGCGGTAGGATTCGTCCAGATCACCGATGAAATCCAGCCGGCCCTGCACAAACTCGATAAAGGCGGATAGCCGGCTGGGAATGAAGCGCACGCTCAGCGCGTCGAGATAGGGGAGGGCCTGCCCGCTGGCATCGCGCTTGAAGTAATCGGGGTGGCGGTGCAGAATCAGCTGCTGCCCCTCGACCCAGCGATAGAAGCGGAAGGGGCCGGTGCCTACCGGCCTGCGGCGAAAGTCTTCGCCATAGGCCTCAATCGCCTCCCGAGGGACCACGTACCCGTAGGGCATGGCGAGCAGCGAGAGAAAAGGAGGAAAGGGGCCGGTCAGGCGAATCTGGACCGTGCTGTCATCCAGCGCCTGAAAGCCGCTGATGTCGGAGGCCTCACCGGCGTCGAAGGCCGTGAGGCCTTCGATTTTGCCGTTAAAGACCCATTTGCCGGTAGAAGCCGTGGCCGGATCGCAGATCCGCTGAAAGCTGTACACCACATCCCGGGCCACGACCCGGCGGGTGCTGTCCGGCCCAAAGGCCGCATCCCGATGGAAGTACACATCCCGCCGCAGGTGAAAGGTGTAGGTCTGGCCATCGGGGGAAATGTCCCAATGCCGGGCTAGCTCGGGCTGTACCTTGAGGGTGGAGTCGAGGCGAACCAGGCCATTGAAGAGCTGGGCGGTCATCCAGACCGGCGCGCGGGAGCGCGCAAAGGCCGGGTCCAGGGTACTCAGGCCTTCGTCCAGATTCAGCCGGAAGACGGCGCCTTTTTCCACATACGTGGGGCTGTCTCCGCAACTTATCCACAGGAATGCGCCCAAAACCCAAGTTATGCACAGGGCGGGGGAGAAATGGTGGATATTGGTTCGGCTCAAATTGATATATTTGGAGCAAATATACAGAACATGGGTAAAATCATCTGTTTGGCTAATCAGAAGGGTGGTGTCGGCAAAACCACCACAGCCATTAACCTGGCTGCTAGCCTCGCAGCCCTCGAATACAAAGTCCTCCTTGTTGATACCGATCCTCAGGCCAATGCGTCCAGTGGCGTGGGCATTGATACGCAGCATACCGCCGAGTCCAGCATCTATCGCTGCATGGTCGACCCGGAGTTTGATATTCACGATCTGGTACAGGAGACGGAGTTTCCCCATCTCTCCATCATTCCCTCGGCCGATGACCTGATCGGTGCCGAGGTGGAGCTTGTGGATGTGGAGGGACGCGAGACGCTCATGCGTCCGGTGCTGCACAGCATCCGCGATGAGTATGACTTCATCCTTCTGGATTGTTCGCCTTCGCTGGGTCTTATCACCATCAACGCCCTCACGGCGGCCGATTCGGTGATCGTACCGGTGCAGTGCGAGTACTTTGCCCTGGAAGGGGTGGGCAAACTGCTCAACACCATCCGCATCATTCGTCAGGGCCTCAACAAGGGCCTGGAATATGAAGGGATTCTCCTTACCATGTACGACAAGCGCCTCAACCTCGCCAATCAGGTGATTGAGGATGTGCGCCGTCACTTCAAGGATCTGGCCTTTGATACAGTGATCCACCGCAACACCCGCCTCAGCGAAGCGCCGAGCTTCGGGATGCCGGTATTGGCTTTCGATGCCCGCTCCAAAGGCGCGGTCAACTACATGAACCTGGCCAAGGAGATTCTGAAGAAAAACCACCTGGCCCTGACGAAGGAAGTCGCCGCCGCCTAGCGGCTCGGCCACTTATTGATAAAAAGACGCCTTCCCGATCTCGGGAAGGCGTTTGGTGTTTGGGGAGGGGGAAAGCGGGTGCGCCGGACAGCGTCCGGCGCGAGCTTC
>RFHL01000721.1 GCA_003696875.1 Bacteroidota bacterium
GTGTTGTAGCCGGTGGCCAGAACCCCGATGTAGCGCAGCTTGGGAAGCTGCTTCAGGGTAGCGGCATCGAGGGGCGTCTTGTTGAGGAGAAGGGCCTCCGCCTCGCTGGCCCGGGCCACGATCTCGGTGGCCGCCGTGCGGTCATATACGCTCAGCTGGCCCAGCCGGGCCAGAGGGGCCCAGTCCAGATCCCCGCTATTGGTGGTGATTCCGTCGAGAATGACGATCTTCATAGGCGGTTTTTGGGGTGTTTCCAGTAACAGCAAAAGCAATAATCCTCTCTAAAAAGTAAGTAAATTCTTCTAAAGCACCTTTTCATCATGCAATATCAGGTTCGATACGCCACCAACCCGACCGATTTTCGCAGCTACGACACCGCCCGCATCCAACAGGACTTCCTGGTCCGGGGACTGCTCAAGGAGGGCGAAATCAAGGTCGTCTACTCGCACTACGATCGCTACATCGCCGGGGGCGCGGTCCCGGTGGGCCAGCCGCTGCGGCTGGAGCCGATTGATCCGCTCAAGGCGGACTACTTCCTGGAGCGCCGTGAACTCGGCGTCATCAACGTCGGTGGCCACGGGACGGTCACGGTCGACGGGACCGTCTACGAACTCGACTACAAGGAAGCGCTCTACGTGGGGCGCGGAAACAAAGAGGTGGTCTTCGCCAGCCGAAATGCGTCTTCGCCGGCACGCTTTTACCTCAATTCTGCCCCGGCCCATGCGGCCTACCCCTGTCAGAAAGTGACCGAGAAGGAAGCGGAGCTGGTAGAGCTAGGTAGCCTGGAGACAGCCAACCATCGCCTGATTCGCAAACTGATCGTCAACAGTGTGGTACAGACCTGCCAACTGCAGATGGGTATGACCGAGCTGAAGAACGGTAGCGTCTGGAACACCATGCCGCCGCACACCCACGACCGCCGGATGGAGGTGTACTTTTACTTTGAGGTACCCAAAGAGCAGGCAGTGTGCCACTTCATGGGCACTCCTGACGAGACCCGCCACCTGTGGTTACACAACGAAGATGCCGTCATTTCGCCGCCTTGGTCGATCCACGCCGGGGCCGGTACGAGCAACTATATCTTCATCTGGGGCATGGCGGGAGAAAATCTTGACTATGGCGATATGGATAAGGTGGGGCCCACTGATCTTGTATAATAGGCTGCTTTTGAGCAGGTTACCCTGGTCTCTTGACCGGGGCTTTCTTTTTTTATGTAAAAAAAATTGGGTAGATTCTCTAGGATAAGCGAGGAATCCATGATTCCTGCTGCGTCCCCTCCACTCCGGATTCCCCCGGGATCCAGACTACACCCTACTCAATTTCACTCTTATGTTTGGTCTCATGAAGAATGGCGGCTGCGCCGATATCGACGCCCGCCACTACCGACTGCACTATTGCGGTACATGTAAAGCGATCGGCTCCCGCTACGGGCAGGTGAGCCGGCTCACGCTCAACTATGACGTGGTTTTCTTGTCGGAGTTGCTCTCCGACCTGATGGGCGAGCGGCCCTCGGACTGGGGGTCTGCCTTGCAGGCATATGCCTGCTACCGGCAGCCTGGTCGAGGGGAAGTACTCCCCCGCAGCCTGGAGACGGCCGCAGCAGTCAATGTGTTGCTGGCGGGCATCAAACTTAAGGATCAGGCGCAGGACACAGGCCGTAGACGCTGGCGCTGGGCCCAGCACGTGTTTTCTCCTACCTATCGACGGGCTCTGCGGCAGCTGCGCCGCCTGGGGCTGGACGAGGCTCTGGTGAGCCAAACGCTGACCGAGCAGCAAGGACTGGAGCGGCAAAGCTGGCCAGCGGATGTCCCGCCA
>RFHL01000722.1 GCA_003696875.1 Bacteroidota bacterium
ATCCTAGGTTTTTCCCTGGCGAAGGGGTGATTTTACCTGATTGGGGCGGGTTTTGGGGCTTTTGCTGGGAAAATCGGGGGGTGGCCATTTTGGCCAGGGTGTTTGGGTTTGGAGAAGCTGCCAAAAAAGCTGCCAAAATACCTGCCAGAATACTGCTGGGGGGGATGGGCCTTGTGGGGCTACTGCGTGGTCTGGAAAGCTTTTGTGGGATGCTACCCCAGCGGCCTGATAGACTCCAGCCACCCTTGGCGTGGGCCAATGGGCTGCAAAAGCCCTGATCTCCACATCTGGCCTTACAGATTCCCATCGCGGATGCAGATAACCCATAGGGCACTGTCCCATCAGAGGACTCATCCCAGCAATCAGGTGGGAGTTCCTCTCCTCACTCCTTTTTCCGCTCCCCGCGTATGAAGCCCATTCACTGATTCTTGTCCCAGAGGGATGCTTGAGTTCAACTGAGACCTTGGCGTGTGTGGACGAAAGAGCCCGGGGTACTTCTCTATGCCGTTGGAACAATTTCCTGCACCAGTAGATACACCCGGGTAGCCAAGTAATCTGGCCACCGGCCAGCTCGCTCTCCATCCAACCACACTGCCCCGGCCATGGCCTGGGGCACACGCGGGTAATATGCCCGAAAGTCAGGCCGGTTTTTCTGGTATCCCTGGGCCAGACGAGAAAGCTCGCTTTCCAAGTAGCGTCTTGTTGCCGTCACTTTCTCATTCTGCCAACATGCCCGCAGGGTCTCCGTCAGAGCTTGATGAGGATCTTCCCAATGCAGCCACAGCCATAATTCAAAACAAGGGTTGCTCAAGGCCAGTCGATAGCCTTTCTGAAGACTCTGCTGTGCCACCTCGGCCAGTTGGGCATCTGGCCAGCGGTCTTTGTCGATCACGAGCCAAAGCTGGTCATCCTTCTCAAGCCGATACGCTCGCTTAAACCCATTCAGCCGGCGCATCACTGCTTTGGGCGCACTATCCCCTGTCTGCGTGGCCAAAATTTCTACATGGACCTTCGCATTGGGATAGCCATCAGCTGAGACCAGACCTTCGAAATAGGCTTTCTCGGTGACGGCCCCTTCTGTGGCAATGACCACCAGTCGTGCATCGCGCTTTCCGCTGGGACGGGTGAAGCTTCGTCGCTCTCGCATGGCTATGCCCCTTCCGTTTCCAGTACTGCCCTCAGGCTCTGTTTGGGTCGGAAGACCGGCACCGCGCCGTAGCGTCCCTGCAGATAGCCCCGGCGAATCTCCTTGTCCTTCCGGGGCTTGAATTCCTCCAGGGAATACACACTGGAGGCCCCGGCCGCATTTTTCTCCACGAACCAAATCTCATCTTTACGCAGGAGATCCAGGTCGAGCAGCCCAGACTCATGTGTCGTCACAATCAACTGGCCCTGGGTGGGGGAGTTTTCGCTGTGGAATAGCTCCAGGAGGCGATAGGTCAGGCTCGGATGAAGGCTCCGGTCGATCTCATCAATCACGTACACGCTGGGTTCTTTTTGCAAATCGGCCAACATCGGGATCAAATCCATGATGCGCTGGGTCCCGTCTGATTCTTCGTGCACCTCGAAAAGCTCCTCCTCTTCCCGGCCGGTCACCTTGTGCCGCGTAAGCATTTTTACCGCAAAAAGTTCGCCTCCTTCGTCCCTCCGCAAGGTGTATCGCACCCCATCCAATGCGCTAAAAATCACCCGTTCACCTGAAGACAGGTTTCCCTTTATCGCACTTTTGACTTCGTCGGGGAGCTTGACGCTGGGACTATCAAAGTCCACCTTCTGCGTTTCAATCCCCGCGATGCCGGTGTTGAAGTAATCCAGCAAACGGTTATATATCTGCGAGAAGGCCTGGTCACTTTCCAACTCCACCTCCAGGCCACTCATACGAGAATCCGGGAAGATGATTTTGAGTCGATCGGTCAGCCAGGAATAGGCCTGCTGCAAAGGCTTTATCCCCTTGAGTTCACTCAGGTTACGACGGTTCACCGAACTCAGAAAAAGCTCATTGGGCAAGGTGTCCTCAGCCATGAATCCCACCCGACGACGGGCATCGGGGTTGGGAAACCTCAGGCCAGGCATCACCACATCAATCGCGCCGTTTTCCTGCGTGCGACGTTCAAAAAGGGGAGTCTCCTTGGTCTTGCTGATTTCAGCCAGCCATTCCTCCCATACCTTCTGCGCATCCACCAGGAAACCGTAGGCATAGTAGGTGTCTTGCCACTTGAATTCGAATTCAAAGCGAGAGGGGGCGTGTAGCGTCTCACTATCTAAGCGAAACGGCTTTGCCGGAAGGGGTTTCCCTTTCTGGCTGCCCTGTCGCACCATCGATTGGGCAACGTGCATGGCCTTGACCAGATTGGACTTGCCTGAGGCATTGGCCCCGTAAATGATGGCGGACTTCAGGTAGGCCAAATCTGATCGTCGTTCTCCACGACGTACGTGATGCCTGAGCGAACTGCCCTTTCCCGGGAGCATGGAAAACTCCACTCGTTCCTTAAAAGACAGAAAATTCTCTACTGAAAACCGGATGAGCATATTTCATTGGCTTATTCTCTACACAAGAAGCGAAATTTTCTCCACATTCGACATACACAACATATGGTTCATAGAAAAGTTTCTCACCTGGGAGCCAATCAGGTCTTTAAGACGAGGGAGCAAGGGGCTTGCTCTAGCTGCCTCCAGGACGGAATCCCGCCGCCGAAACGGGTGACCCCTCGTCAACGCCACGCGCTGGGCTTTGTACATGTGCATGGATCATTCGCCCGGTATGATATGGGGTCGATGGGAGTGCTGAAAGTCACCTGTGCGGCTATGGCAATGACGTCCGGCATGTGGGCTCAAGCACTGTTGCTGGCTGGGGCCCCTCGCAGTGCAGTGGATACGCGCCGAATAGCCCTATTCCGCCAGCCATCCCCCGCTCCCAGAGCGCTATGGCAGAACCCTCGTTTCCGCCCCGTATACAGCTATTTTGGCTACTGCGTTGGCTACTTTTTTGGCTACTTCTTTTATCCCAATACCCCTGGTCAAAATGACCACCCCCGAGGTTTTCCGGGATAGACCCCGCAAAACCCACCTCAATCGCGAAAACAGCCCCTTTCGCTCAGGAAAAACCTGCAGGACCCTGTCGTTTCCTGCATCCGCGCTGGGAACCTGTGGTATCCCAGCACTGCCAACAACCAACAACTTGGCGTATGTGGACTAAAGAGCTCAAGGTACAGCAATGGGCTTGCTGACCAGCATGGCAATGATCATGTATGGCTTCGTCTGAGGCCAATAGAAGGCCTGTAGCAGGTTTTCTTGGGGAAACTGCTTGGCGTTTTGGGAGCGTGAGCGCCGTGAGAGAGGCCTCCATAGCGGCACCGGTAGGCCCCATCCTATGGCCCTGGATCACCGACCGGATAGCATGCCGGTCTGGGTACAGGCATTGTTGCTGGCTGGGGCCTTCCCAGTCTAGCGAATGTCGACCGAATAGCCAGCCATCCCCCGCTCCCGGAGCGCTAGGATAGAACCCTCGTTTCCGCCCCGTATGCAGCTATTTTGGCTACTACGTTGGCTACTTTTTGGGCTACTCCCTTACCTCAAATACCCCTGGTCAAAATGACCGCCCTGAGGTTTTCCGGGCATAAACCCCGAAAAATCACTCCAATCGCGTAAATGGTCGCCTCCGCCCAGGAAAAACCTGCAGAACCCTGTCAAAAACGCTGTTTCCTGCATCCGCGATGGGAATCTGGGGTATTCTAAGGCTGTCAGAGGACTCATCCCAGCCATCAGCTGGGAGATCCTCGCCTCCCTCCCCTTTTTTCGCTCCCCGCGTTTGAAAACCCATTCACCGATTCTCCTCTCCAAAGGCCGCTTGAAAACGTGGCTTACGTGGTCTATAGAGCCCGAGGTCCTAAATCTATCCGGTGATAAGCCACTGGAGCCGGAGACATGCGTAAAAATCGCAGTCTCCCGCATGTAAGGTGGGATTTTGGCAACACTGAAGCACGGCTTTGTGAGATCGAGGGCTCCAACCTGCTATGGTGGGCATGCTACACGCTCCGGATCGAGCCGGGCCAGGGGCCTGGCCCCTCTGGCCACCACCAGGCCCGGCCATAGCAGGCCTGACATACCAGGTAGCACGCCACGGAATCGCAAGCGGGGTCGAGCATCTCTGCGAGGCGGACCATAAGTTTTTCCTCCTCGCCGGGAGCGAGCAGCAGTTCAAACACGCTGAGGTTTATCCGGCGACCTCCCAGGTCCTGCAGCAGCTGGCTGCAACGGGAGCGGTCTCCATCATCGCTGATGTCGTAGGTGATTAGATATAGGTTTGTTCTGGGCACGGTTCCTTCAAAAGAGCTTTGTATTGCAAGATGCAGGGCTGATGGTCCAGGAGGCGTCCCGTCACCATTTCCCCACAAAAGGCTTGTATGCGGATGTCTCTCCGGCCAGAAAGGCGCCTAACTGCCGGGCTTGACGGTGAATATGACCTTCGAGTGTCAGGGTCTTGCCATCAAAGGTTTCGGGCCGGGAAAGCCGTTCAATCACGCGCCGGGCGAGCTCCCGGCGCTGAGTCGGGGAAAAAAATTTCTTTTTTACGATCACAGGTCCGCCCCTGCGAAGCCAGGCATATACGGGCCGGTCTACGGCCTGCGGGCGAAACTCTTCGATCAGGTCAAAGGCCAGCGAAGGCCGCTTGGCCTCGGCCGGGGTATGCAGGTAGGCCAAATGCAGATAAAGGCCCGCCCGGCTCAGGGCGTTTTGGACCCGTCCGTAGAGGATGCCATAGCCATAGTTGAGCGCCATGTTCACGACATCTCTAGCTCCTCGGGTTTCCCGGCCGTCAAATTGGGCTTTGTCTCCCAGAGCCTCCCCATAGAACTCCCAATAGGCATGGGCAGCTCTGCCCTCATGTGCCATCAGGACCGGCCGCAGTACCGGTAAGGGCTGGCTGAGGTCGGTTTCCTTTAACTGCCGGTATGCGGCCTCCATTCGCAGCAAGGCAGCCTCTGCAGGAATGTTCAGCTCCGGCCGACTCCGCTTCCCAGATTTGTGCAGGTATTTAACCAGAGCCATCTGGTTGCGCACTTTGCCAGACGCAAACTGAAAAGCGGCCTGCGCGGCCTTTCCGTTTTGATAGGCTTCCAGTTGGGCACTACCGTAGACCCTGGCCGGGGCATCCTGGTCGACCATCACCCCGTAGGCGATTCCCTCTTCGTCCAGAAAATGGAGGGTAATGTCCTGCTTCATACAGGCCTGGATTACATCTGAAGAGAGGGTAACCCCCTGGGATTGGATGGTCACCTGGTCCAGGTGCGCCAAGGGAGTCCGGGCTATGGCCTTGCCCTTGAGCTTGACCACCAGCTGCCCCCGGGACTTGCCTAGAAATACTCCGGGTGTATTGACCAGCAGCTCGCTGGTCTGGGCCGCCAGGCGCCGGTAACGCGCCTGCTGCTGCCGGATCTTGCGCAGCACCTGCTGCGTGGGGTCCAAAGCGTCGGTTTCGATCACTTGGCGTTCTGAAGCAGCAGGGGCAGCCTTGGGCCGGAAAAAGGCCCGCAAACCTTCGGGATTGCCCAGACGCAGACAATGAAACAAACGCCGCCGAGCCGAAGCGGCCTTGCGTCGAGCCAGGGCCGAAAAAAACGGAAGGGTGGCAACAGCTGCTTTCAGCGCATCGAGGGGAGGCAACTGCTCCCGGTCACGCCAACTGACAAAGCGCCGGTACAGCGCTTGCAGGAGCGCCAGGTCTAGTCGCTGCCGATCCGCCTCTTCCAGCACCCGGCCGTAGTAGGCCGCCACACCGGCCAGAGCCTGGCCGATGCCAGGGCCCAGCCCGCTTCCTTCCCAGGTCAAGGCGGCAAAAAACCGATCTTCCAGACTATCGACTTTCTCCCGGCGCAGGGTGACCTGCGGCCCCTGAAACCACACGCCCAGAAAGGCAAAGCCCTGACCCACCGGCTTTACCTCGGCCCCCTCATTGAGTCGCAGGCGCAATCGATCCTGAAGGTAGGCTGTTGCCTCTTCCAGGGCCCGGCGGGCCCTGTCACGGCTCGGACAGAGGATGACGAAATCGTCGGCATAGCGCACCAGCCCGTAGGTACGGGCGGTGAGGAAGTGGTCAAAGCCATTGAGGTACCAATTGGCAAGCAGAGGGGAGATAACCGAGCCCTGAGGCGTCCCCAACTGGGTCTCGGTCCAGCTCAGGTCCCGGCCTACTCGCCCCATCTGTGTCCATAGCTGTAGCAGAGCCAGAAAGCGGGCATCCTGCACAACCGGGGCCAGCTGCTCAAACAGCAGACCACGGTCAATATGGTCAAAGTACTGATCGATATCACAGGCCACCAGCCAGGTCTTTTTTTCCTGGCCGATCAGATGACGTACCTGCCGAATGGCCTTGAGCGGCCCCTTGCCGGGACGGTAGCCATAGCTGGCCGGCGAAAACTGGGGCTCCAGCAGGGGTTCCAGGACCTCCTTGGCAGCATACATGACGATTTTGTCCCGTACGGTGGGCAAGCCCAGGGTGCGAAATTCGCCATCACCCTTAGGGATGCGCACCTCCAGGTAGGGCTCAGGGACATAACGGTCCTGTATCAGCGCCTCGTGGAGGGCCTGCAAGCGGGCTGGGGCCTCCCGGGCAAAGTCCGCTACGGTCTCCCGGTCTATACCACCAGCCCGGCCCGCCTGCCGCACCGCCTCCCAGGCAGCGAGCAGCGCAGAGGGCTGGGCGAGTTGCTCAAATGGCGTCATACTTCTACCCGTTTGGTAGCCCGGCGCAACCTTGCCTGGCAGCGCACGGGCAGGAAGGTTTCGTACCACGGTTTTCCCCACAGGATCATGGGAAGGGCCAGGCAAGCCGTTGCATGGCTGTTTCCAGATCCCATCATACCCCTAAGGGTGTCGCGTCCTCATAAGGGACCCAGATGCCGAGCGGTCTGGCGGGTGTCTGGGGGTCTTAATACCCCTAAGGGTGTCGCGTCCTCATAGGTAAAGCATAAGTATGCGATGACAGTCCACAAGTGTCTTAATACCCCTAAGGGTGTCGCGTCCTCATAAGTGTCAGGAAGCGAGCCGAAAAATCCATCGGTAAGGTCTTAATACCCCTAAGGGTGTCGCGTCCTCATAAGGGACTGCCTCAAACGTCCGACACGGACTACAAGGCGTCTTAATACCCCTAAGGGTGTCGCGTCCTCATAAGGTACCAACTGTGGGGTGGATGCTGGTAGAACCGGATGAGTCTTAATACCCCTAAGGGTGTCGCGTCCTCATAAGGCCCACGGTGGCGGTCGCGTCCCGAGGGTGGCCTGATGTCTTAATACCCCTAAGGGTGTCGCGTCCTCATAAGTGCGCACGCACCTGGTCCGAGCCATCCTCGAGGCCGTCTTAATACCCCTAAGGGTGTCGCGTCCTCATAAGACCGGGGCGTCTGCCGCCTATGTGGCAGCCCCGGCTGCCGTCTTAATACCCCTAAGGGTGTCGCGTCCTCATAAGTTTTTACGCATGGAGGAATGACCCCAAGCTAGAGGGTCTTAATACCCCTAAGGGTGTCGCGTCCTCATAAGTGCTTCCTCCGCTAGGCACCACCGCATTGGTGGTGTCACTGTCTTAATACCCCTAAGGGTGTCGCGTCCTCATAAGATCACCATATCGTACGCACCAACCCGCTCAAGTGGGGCATGTCTTAATACCCCTAAGGGTGTCGCGTCCTCATAAGCTATGCGGCAACCTGTGGCGACCCGGTTGCGAAGCAGAGTCTTAATACCCCTAAGGGTGTCGCGTCCTCATAAGAACGACGACCGGCTAGGTCAACAGGCCTGGTACCGGCGGTCTTAATACCCCTAAGGGTGTCGCGTCCTCATAAGGGTGTGGACGCAGGTATTCCTACCTGCGACGAGCGCCCTGGAGTCTTAATACCCCTAAGGGTGTCGCGTCCTCATAAGTGGTCGCAGGTAACCAACATCACCACCATGATCGACAATGTCTTAATACCCCTAAGGGTGTCGCGTCCTCATAAGCACGATCCGTGACTACGGATACGGTCTGTGGGAGCCTGTCTTAATACCCCTAAGGGTGTCGCGTCCTCATAAGACCCGCATTTACGTGTCCCTCGGTAATGAGAACTGGGTTCGTCTTAATACCCCTAAGGGTGTCGCGTCCTCATAAGATCACCATATCGTACGCACCAACCCGCTCAAGTGGGGCATGTCTTAATACCCCTAAGGG
>RFHL01000723.1 GCA_003696875.1 Bacteroidota bacterium
ATCTCCCCCCATGACATCAACCGCTATTTTCATTGGACCACCCTGAGCAGGTCGTCACGCTCGACTAGGCCTCCTCGACCTCGAGCACGGCACGGCCGTTATAGTACCCGCATGAAGGGCATACGCGATGTGGCAGTCGCAGCTCATTGCATTGGGGGCATTCGGCAAAAGAACCGACCGACAGGCTCTTGTTCGCACGGCGCTTGTCACGCCGAGATTTGGAAGTTTTACGTTTGGGAACAGCCATTCTTTTTTCTCCTTCAACATCATGTGGAATAGGATGCCCGTTGGGCGTTTCGCTCGACACCCTCAAATGCCGGGTACCGAAGGATCTCCCTGATGGTCGACCCCCCTATATCATTGGTTCAGACGACCTTTCAATAGCTGGAGGGAGGCAAAGGGCGAAGCCGAGACTCCGCGTTCGCAGCGGCAGGGCTCCAGGTTCAAATTGGCGCCGCAGCCAGGACATAGGCCTTTGCACTCCTCCTTGCAAAGCACCTGGAATGGAAGGGCTAGAAACAGCTCCTCCGCCACCAGGTGATCGATGTCTATCTCTTCGCCGTCAAAAAAGGTGGTGTCCAACTCCTCGGCATCCAGCTCGACCTCTTCGTCTTCAGGGGTTGCTGGCGCGTGCATCAGAACCGTGTCTATTGGGGGCTGCAGCTGTTGCTGAAAGTGCCCCAGGCAACGGTGGCATGACAGCCGCAAACAGGCCCGGAGTTCACCTTGCACACGCAGGTGATCCGTTTTCTTGGAGATCCGCAGGTTGACCTCGATGGGCTCCACCATTTCGATCTCAAAAGGGTCATCCGGTGGCATGAACTGGCGCAACTTACCCTCTTTCCAGTGGTAATGGAGGTCGCGTCCAGCCTCCGGTATATCATCGATATGTACTTTCATAACGTCCCTTCAGCCTTCATGAGTAAATGGTTGAGTATAGGGATTCGCGGCGCACTGTCAAGGCATTTTGACTCCCGCCCGGCACAAGGTCAAGGGGTGTGGCGGGACGTCCGCTACGCAGGCACCTGCGCCCTCGGTTGAGGGTCCACGCCGATGGGGGTAAGATAACATCATCAGTGCCGTTTCAGCACGCAACCGGATGCCGGAATGCAAGATGATGCCCCCCGGTGCGCTCTTTTCAGCCCGAAAAAAGAGGCTTGACACGATGTGCCGGTCGACGCAGTCTTGCTCCGGTTCGCAAGGGGGAGAGGACCGAATCGCGGTCGCTCTTTATGCTTTCTAAAGAAGGAGTCGATTCCGTTATGGAACAAGTGATCACGCGCTTTCCGCCGAGCCCGACCGGTACCCTGCACATTGGCGGGGCACGTACAGCCCTTTTC
>RFHL01000724.1 GCA_003696875.1 Bacteroidota bacterium
TCCCCCACTTCCCCATTTCCCCACTTCCCGACTTCCCCATTTCCCGACCTCCCCACCATGCCCGTCTACTATCTGCTCAAAGTAAAAGGAAAGGCTAAGATTCCCGACTACATTCAGCTGCGTGACAAAGACCTGACCCTGATCGGGTACTTTCGTCCTGGTCGCAAAGAGCGCTTACTGAAGGTGGTCCCCGATGAGGCCCAGGCCGAGCAGTTGCAGGAGGCTATTGATGGCCTTGAAGCCTACGGAAAAATGACCCGGGTGGAAATAGAGCCTGTCTGAAGATGAAGCCATGACCCACACTCCCACGCTCGTCAAGTTAGAACAGCTGAGTCTCCGTCTCGGAGACCGGGAGATCCTGAATGGCGTATCGGCCAGCCTGGAAAAGGGGACGTTTGTCTACCTTGTGGGGCCTACCGGCGTGGGGAAAAGTTCGCTTCTAAGACTCCTCTTTGGGGATCTGCGTCCACAGGCGGGTCGCCTGATGGTCGCCGGGCAGGCCGTTCATACCCTCAAGGCGTCTGACTTACCATACTTGCGGCGGCGGATCGGGATGGTTTTCCAGGACTACCAGCTCCTGCCTGATCGCACGGTCTATGAAAACCTCCGCTTTGTCATGAAGGCTACCGGCTGGCGCAAGGCACGCGAGATGAAGCGCCGTGCCAATGAGGTCCTCATGCAGGTAGGACTGAATGCCAAGGCAGAGGCTCGCCCGCACCAACTATCGGGCGGGGAGCAACAGCGCATCGCCATCGCCCGGGCCCTGCTCAATGAACCGGCTTTGCTCATCGCCGATGAGCCCACGGGCAACCTCGATCCCGAGGCGACCTCCTACGTGATGGACATCCTGACGCAGGTGCACCGGGCCGGAACTACGGTCCTGATGGCCACCCATGCCTACGACTTGATCTATCGCTACCCGGGGCAAGTGTGGGAGCTGCGCGATGGGACGCTCCAGGCCTATGACAGCAGCCCAGATTTTCTGGATGCCTATGCCCGGCGTCGCAGCTAAGCCATTCCTGAAACCATGGAGATAAATATCCCTTAGAAAAACGTGAGTTTTGCTTAAGGCAGGAGGAGGCTCTGATCAACGTGGACGAGAAAGGGGAATTTGAAAGTGGGCTTAGGCTTTTTGGCTTCGAAGTTGAAA